>JAUZPH010000168.1 GCA_030706065.1 Bacillota bacterium
GAATAAAATAATAACTATCAGGTATGATAAAAAAAGTTATTTACTGACTGGTAATGATCTGAAGGCCTACTATAATATTGCCGAAACGGTAGACGAAGTTCAAACGAAATTCGAAAATCTATGGCCCTGGGAGAAGAAAAGCCTAATTGAAAACCCAAAGATTAAAAAGGTGGATTTAAAGGTAAAGTATGATAAAAATGTAATTGAAAATGTACTAAATAAAATGGAAGGCGAAATAAACAGGAATCCTTCAGACGCAAGGATTATAATGAAAAACCCAGGACGGTTGGTTGTGGTAGATTATGTAAAAGGTGAAAAGTTAAATAAAAACGCAACGAGATTTTTGATAATAAAGCAAATTGAGGCTGACACCATAAACAAAATAGAAATAAGTCCTACTATAGATATAACCGAGCCTTTGATCACTGAAAAACAATTAAAAAGTGTGGATTCCATTATATCCTACGCTTCAACAGTATATCGCGGATCCCCGGAGGGGAGGTCAAAAAATATTGAACTTGCTGTAGCTCAGATAAATGGTACTCTGCTGATGCCGGGGGAGATCTTCAGTTTTAATGAGGTCACCGGTAAAAGAGATGAGGCTGCAGGATATCAAAATGCCCCGGTTATTGTAAAGGATAATCTTGAAGATGGTATCGGAGGTGGTGTTTGTCAAGTCTCTTCCACACTTTATAATGCTGTCATAAGGGCAGGTATAAGTCCCCTCCAAAGAAGGAATCATACTCTTGCACCGGCATATGTAAAACCCGGACTGGATGCTACAGTATCAGATTATATCGACTTTAAGTTTAAGAATACCTTAGAATACCCAATATATATTGAGGGTATAACCAGTAATGGAAAAGTTATTTTTAATTTATATTCCAATGCATCCTTGAAATCGATAAAATATGATATCCAGTGCGAAATAATTGAAACCAGCAAGGCTGTAATTAAAAAGCTCCCGGATATTACATTGGATGAAGGAAAATTAGTAAATGAAGAGCCTCCGCATAACGGTTACAAGGTAAATGTTTTTATTATTACAAGAAAGGACGGAAAGGAAATCTCCAGGGAACTTTTAACCAGGGACAGCTATAAAAAAGTTGACGGAATAATCAGGGTGGGGAAGAAAAAGAAACAGAATTAAAGAAAGCGTGGAATTCCACGCTTTAATCTTTTATTTACCAAGGTACTTCTTAACATTTTGCTTGTGCTCTTCATAAGTTTTGCTGAAAACCGAACCATTTGGCCCTGCTACATAGTAGAGATAGTCGTTTTCTTCCGGATAAAGGGCAGCTTCTATTGAAGCCTTGCCAGGAGAAGCAATTGGCCCGGGAGGCAAGCCTTTATACAGGTATGTGTTATACTTTGAATCCTTTTTTAAATTGATGTCTGAAGCACTATTACTTTCACCATTGGTATTTGCATATATTACTGCCGCATCTATCTGCAAGGGCATGCCCTTTTTTAATCTATTATATATCACTCCTGCTATTCTACTTCTTTCTTCATCATTGGCCGCTTCTTTCTCTATTAATGAAGCTATGGTAATAATATCATTTGTACTCATTCCCAGTTCTTTTGCCCGCTGTCGGTCTTTCTCAGTAAATACCTTTGAGAATTCTCCATACATCAAAGATATTATCTTTCCCTTATCGGCGGTATATGGTATATAGTAGGTATCAGGAAACAGATATCCCTCAAGGTCATAGGTAACATTTTGCCTCTTTACAAGGAGGCTGTTTGTATCAAAGTCCTCTAATTTAGTGTTCAATAGATCTTCTTTTTTTGTTAAATTATTTTGCTGCAGAGTAGTGGCAATTCTATATAAAGAATATCCCTCGGGTATAGTAACAACAGCAAAGTCTGATTTACCACCCTGAAGTTTTAAAATCAGATCCCTCATAGGCGTCCTTGAATTTATTATGTAATTTCCAGCTTTATAAGGATTCTTTAGTTTATAGTAATTGACATAATTGATGAATGCTTTTTTGGATCTTATAATAGACTTCTTTTCCAGCGCAGAGGCGGCCTCCTCAATGGACATATCGGTTTTTAGGATAAAGTATTCCTCTTTTCCGTTGATGGTTTTACCATTCCTCCTGTCATAGTAGAAGAAGAAACAGGTAAGGACTACTACAATCAGTGAAAGTACAACCACTGTTGATATCAATATTTTTTTCTTCAAAACATCAACTCCTCTGAGCAGTCAATAATATAGGGTATCGTATTTTGGAATTTGAAAAGTATAAATCAATATTTTCATACGTTCAAATCTATTATAGCATATCTCTCTTCCAATTTGGTACAGGTTAATATATTGAATTTATTGAAGGATAAAAGCAAATATTATTAATAGTAAGTCTATTTTAGGAGTGATATGCTTTGATAAATCTGGAATACAGAAAATTTATACAATACAGTAGATTAAATCTCATTAAGGACCAAATGCGGGGAGATTTGATTGAAAGGTTTCTCATAGGTATTTATAGGAATGGCGAACAGAAGGAATTCTCCATTTCCTTTTATATTATGAATAACAGGCATGTACTTAGACTTGAGGCAGAGCATGCTGCCTGGGAACTTCTTAGTGCCAGCAAAGATATTCTTAAAGAATTATCGAGGATAAGTACTGAAGAGGGGTTGGAACCAAAACCAGAAGACATTTATTTTATGTTATGCCATTTGGGAATTGAAGATGGGACAGAAGGACTTAATAATCTTGATTTTTCAAGGCATTTCATGTAAAATTAAGTCAACATGAATTTTGAGTTTATAGGGGTAAACCAATATCTCTTAACTTGGAGGGCATATTTACATCTATATTCTTGATTTTTTTGCACCTTAAATAAAACCTTTTATTCAACCTAACAGAAAAGAATTATCTGATCTGAAAGGGATTTAGGTATAAGGACGAATTATAACCTATATAGAAAGTAAAAATCTAAACAAAATGAACTGTCCCATAAATCCTCCTCTTGGATATTTTGTGACAGCTCAATGTGAAGATTTTTATTACTTTCTGTATAGTTGTCTTTAAACTATTCCTTTGGAATAGTTTTTTTGTTTGAACCGTTGTTAAAAAGTTAACATAATTAAAATTAATATGTTTTGAGGTGATTTAAAGATGAAGAAGATAGCAGTTGTAAGCGCAATTTTAGAGGAACCGCAGAAATGCCAGCAGCTGTTTAATGAAGTGGTTGCCGGATTTAAGGAAATTATAAAGGGCAGGATGGGAATTCCCTTTGAGGAAGAAGGGATGTCGGTAATCTGTATAGTAGTAGCTGGAGAAATGGATGTAATAAACAGTTTTACTGGAAAGCTTGGTAATATACCATATGTTTCCGTAAAGACATCAATCTCTAAAAAGGAAGTAGTTTGAAGGAGGCAATGCTTTGAGTTTTCGGATTGAAAGAGACCATATCGGACTTTGGCAGGTGGATTCTGATAAATATTATGGAATAAACACAGAAAGAGCCTTGGATAACTTTAAGCTGAATACCAAGGCTACAAATCTCAGGTTAGTTAAGGAACTGGCTCTGATAAAAAAGGCGGCTGCAGCGGTAAATGAGAAATTAAAGAGATTGTCAAAAGAAAAGTCTGAAGCAATAATTAAGGCTTGTGAGGAAGTTATGGAAGGAGGATTTGATTCAGAATTTATAATAAGTGCTTTCCAAGGTGGAGCAGGTACTTCCACTAATATGAACGTAAATGAAGTAATAGCTAACAGGGCAATAGAACTTTTGGGAGGGACAAAAGGGGAATATAATATTGTACACCCATTGAACGATGTCAATATGTCACAATCTACTAATGATGTATATCCCACAGCTCTGAGAATTGCTGCCATAAGGCTTCTAAGACAGTTGAGCAATTCACTGGCAGCACTTCAAGGAGCCTTTCAGGAAAAGGAGAATGAATTCAGCGGTATTTTAAAACTCGGGAGGACTGAGCTGATGGATGCCCTACCGATGCAGGTTGGCCAGGGGTTTGGGGCCTATGCCAAATGCATAGAAAGAGACCGATGGAGAATATATAAGGTGGAGGAGAGGCTGAGACAGATAAATTTAGGTGGAACAGCTATCGGTACAGGTATGAACGCCACCAACAAATTTATCTTTATGATAACTGAAAAAATCCAGGAACTTACAGGACTTGGGCTGGCACGATCGGATTATCCTATGGATATAACCCAGAATACTGATGTTTTTGTAGAAGTTTCCGGGCTGCTTAAGGCCTGCAGCACAAATCTGCTTAAGATATCTAATGATTTGAGGCTTCTTTCCTCTGGGCCGGAAGGGGGCATAGGGGAGATAGAACTTCCAAAGGTGCAGTCGGGATCAACAATTATGCCGGGAAAGGTGAATCCTGTTATTCCGGAGATGGTTGCGCAGATTGCTATGAAGGTAATGGCTAACGATTTTGCTATTACAATGGCCTGTTCATCCGGACAACTTGAACTAAACCCATTCATGCCACTGATTGCGGAGTGTCTTTTAGAATCACTGGAACTTATGGAGGATGCAGTGAATATATTCAGCGAAAAATGCATTACAGGCTTGAAGGTTAATAGAGAAAGATGTAGGGAAAACCTGGAGAGGTCAGCGGTACTTGCTACTGCACTGGTTCATCATATCGGATATGACAAGGCTGGAGATATTGCAAGGATTGCCCTGGAGAAAAAGTGTTCAATCAGGGATGTAGTATTGTCTGAACAAATACTAAATGATGAAGAGATAGACAAGATTTTGAATCCATATGAGGTTACCAAACCGGGAATACCGGGGCGCTAAAGATAACAGCTTAAGGAGGGAATAGTTATGAGTTTAAATGAAGCACCAAGGGGTGTAAGGGTACATATAGCGCTGTTTGGCAAGAGAAATGCAGGCAAGTCAAGTATAATCAATGCATTGACCGGCCAGGAGACAGCTATAGTCTCGGAAGTAAAGGGCACAACAACAGACCCGGTATTCAAATCCATAGAGATTCTGCCTATCGGGCCATGTGTACTTATAGATACTGCAGGTATGGATGATGAGGGAAATTTAGGGGAACTGAGAATAAAAAAGACCTTGGAAGTTTTGGACAAGACAGATATTGCACTGCTTGTTATTAATGGAGAAACCGGTGCAGATTGTGAAGACAGTCTTATCATTGGCAGGATAAAAGAAAAGAAGAAGCCACTGATTATTGTTTATAATAAGATCGACCTGATAAATTCTCCACAGGATAAAATACTATCCATGAAAGAAGAGTACGGATGCCCCGTCGTACCAGTTTCAGCCTTGGCTAGGCAGGGAATTGATGAACTGAAAAACGAAATAATAAGGATAATGCCTGAGGATGAGGACAAGTTTAAGATTGTTGGGGATTTGATAAATCCAGGAGATTTGATTGTATTGGTCACTCCAATTGATAAAGCCGCCCCTAAGGGCAGGCTTATTCTGCCCCAGCAGCAGGTTATAAGGGATATTCTTGAAAGTGATGCAATGGCAGTAGTAACAAAAGAACATGAACTAAGAGAAACCCTTGAAAGTCTTTCGAGAAAACCGAAGCTTGTTATAACAGACTCCCAGGTATTCTTAAAAGCCGATGCTGATACTCCACGAGATATAATGCTAACTTCATTCTCAATCCTCTTTGCAAGACAAAAGGGAGAACTTTCAGAGCTGGTTAGAGGCGCTAAAGCAGTTGAAAGGCTAAAGGACGGTGATAAAGTGCTTATTGCTGAAGGATGTACTCATCACCGACAGTCTGATGATATCGGAACAGTTAAGATTCCCAGATGGATAAGGCAGAGAACCGGGAAAAATATTGAATTTGAATTCACCTCCGGAAGCACCTTCACAGATGAAGTGAAAAAATATGCACTTATCGTTCACTGCGGAGGCTGCATGATGAATAGGGCAGGAATGACAAGCAGGATAGATACTGCAAAAGCTTATGGAGTTCCTATAGTAAATTACGGTGTTTTGATTGCCTATATTCAAGGGATACTACCTAGGGCTATAGAACCATTTCCACTAGCGAAGCTGTTATGGGAGGAAGAAGATGACATATATTGATAACTTGATTAATGAGCTATATGAAAAAAATGAACTTGCAGACAATGAACTTCTTTATCTTATAAAAAATATAGATGAAGAGTCCAGAAAGAAACTCTTGGAGAAGGCCTATGAAACGAAGTTCAAGTACTATGGAAACAAGGTATTCATGCGGGGACTCATAGAGTTTACGAATTACTGCAAAAATGACTGTTATTATTGCGGTATAAGAAAAAGCAATAAAAGTGCTGAGAGGTACAGGCTTTCTCTTGAGCAGATACTTGAATGCTGTAATATCGGTTATAATCTGGGCTATAGAACCTATGTGCTTCAAGGTGGAGAAGACGGCTTCTATACCGATGACAGGATAGTTGAAATTATAAAAACCATAAAGGCTTTCTTTCCGGAATGTGCCATTACACTGTCTATTGGAGAGAAACCATATGGTTCCTATGAAAGGTATTACGAAGCGGGAGCAGATCGTTACCTCCTGCGCCATGAGTCTGCCAATGTGGAGCATTATGGAAAACTTCATCCTAGGGAGTTGAGCCTTTCAAACAGAAAGCAGTGTCTTTATAACCTTAAGGAAATCGGTTATCAAGTGGGAGCAGGATTTATGGTAGAATCTCCATATCAGACTGAGGAAAATCTGGTGGAAGATCTGTTGTTTTTGAAGAAACTGGAACCGCATATGGTTGGGATTGGTCCCTTTATACCGCATAAGGACACTGATTTCAGAGATAAAATGCAGGGAACGCTGGAGAAGACCATCTTGATGGTGGCACTGACAAGGCTGCTGCTTCCAAAGGCTCTAATACCCGCCACTACAGCCTTGGGCACCATCCACCCCCTGGGTAGGGAAATGGGGTTAAAAGCCGGTGCAAATGTTGTAATGCCCAATCTTTCTCCAACAAAAGTGAGGGCAAAGTATTCCTTATATGACAATAAAATATGTACAGGAGACGAAGCAGCGGAATGCAGATACTGCATCGAAAGAAGGATAGAGAATTCCGGTTTTGTAGTTGACACTTCCCGCGGGGACAATATAGAGTGGAAGCGTACATAATAATCTATGAATTAGTAAGTATTTAAATGAGAAGACGGAGGAGGTTTTGAAGAAGCCTCCTCCGTTTTATATTGTAAAAAACCTATAATATTGGTAATGAAATTAGGATGTAATTTTGATTAATTAATTATAAGTTTTCTTGAAGAAAAAAGAGATAAGGAACAGATGTTTGTATAACCTTTTGAAGAGTGTCAATAATGAAGATGAGAGATTAAATTATAGAGAGGTGTTCAAATGGAAGTTGCTTTTTCCAGTAGTGAGATGACAGGAATACCAAAAGAAGAAATTAGAGATATTACTTCTGAAGCACAGAGAATTGTTCTATGTGTAGACATTTCGAGAGAAAGATATGGCAAAGGATTAATTGTGGATATTCTAAGGGGATCAAGGAATAAAAAGATTTTAGAAAATGGCCTTGATAGACTTTCAACCTATGGAGTTCTATCTGAATTAAGCAGGGAGATGTTATATCTTATATTGAATGAATTGTGCATTAATGGACTTTTAATGGTTACTGCGGATTTCTATCCGGTTTTAAAATTGACAGAAAGGTCCAGGA
>JAUZPH010000169.1 GCA_030706065.1 Bacillota bacterium
GCAAGAGCTGTATTAAAGTCGGTTTTTCAAATCTGGTTTTTGGCCGCCTTAATAGATGCAGCTATTTTATATATAGAAGGACATAAGCTGGAGATAATAGTAATAATCGTACCTTCACTGGCAGGTGTAATCTTCCAAACCGCCGCTTATTTCAGAAAATACGGAGATTTTCGTAAAATCAAGAATATGGATAGATTCAAGGTAAGGGTCATAAGAAATGGAATTACAGAAGCTGTTCCCAGTTCGGAGCTGGTAATGGGGGATATAGTACTTCTCCATAAAGGCGAAGTGGTTCCGGCGGATATGAGGGTCATTGAATGTGAAAGGTTTAAGGTGATGGAGGGAAGTATAACCGGCGATAACAGGCCGGTAGAAAAGTATGCCACAAAGATAGAAGAAGAGGTAAGCAGTATATCAAATATAAGAAACATGCTCTTTAAATCCTCTATTGTTGTAGATGGATACTGTCAGGCTATAATCATTGCAGTAGGCAGGTCAACTTTTGCGGCAACTACTCTTCAGGCCATGGAAAAGGCAAATCCCGAAGAAGTTGGCATTCTGGAGGCTTGCAAAAAGAAGGTCAATCTGCATCTTCTCAGTATTCTCATGATTTCACTGGCTGCTGCCGGAATAACGTTTTTTGTTACGGATAGCCTAAAGGAAGCGATTCGCACATTGGAAAGCCTGTTCCTCTTTGGATCTGTCTATGGTTTTGCACTTGTGGGGGGAATGCTGGCGGCTTCAATAAAATTGCATCTGGATGTCAGGGGAATTAACATATTAAATTACTCGGCACTTCTCAAGATACCTAAGATTAATGTCAGTATTACCGGTAAGCTGGGTGTAATCAGTGAGAAGAGGATGATTTTGAAGGAAATATACACAGATAGACTTGCCTATAATGCCAATTTAAAAGAAAAAGTATGGAGTTCCAATATCAGCAGAATATTCAATATAGCACTTTACTGCAATACCTACAATGAACTGACAAAGAATACGAATCCGGACTATAATTATATGATTGACAAGGGACTTGCCTTTCATATCGAGAAGGTTTTGAAATATTCCGTGGAAGGCTTCAAACATGAAAGAAGATTCATAATTCCTTTTGATAACGAAAGGAGGATGATGACTGCTGTATACAAGTTGGAAGGCAAATACAGGTCCTATACCAAGGGCTTATTGGATTCAGTTATAAATAACTGTACATTAATAATGAGGAATGGATTGGAAGTAGAGCTTTTGAAAGAGGATATAGAACACGCAAAAAATAAAGCCGTAGAGATGGAAAGCAGGGGCCTTACAGTGATAGCCCTGGCATACAGAAGCTTTAACTATGAACCGGCTCCAGGATCCAATATTGAAAGTAATATGGTATTTGTCGGATTGACAGCTCTGGATAATTATATCCTTGATGAAGGGAAAGAGTATATTGATGTTTTAAGGAAGTCTGGAATCAGGCCCATACTTTTTACGGAAGATACAAAACTCACTGCGTATAACTGGGGTAAACGGCTGGGGATACTCAAAGGCATCAATGAGGTGATGAGTGGAATTGAAATGGATAATTTGTCCCAAGAGGATTTTTTAAGTTCCTTTGGAAAGGTGAGCATATATTCAAAGCTCAATCCAAGTAATAAATCCAGGGTGATAAAGGCTTTTAAGGAAAAGGGGGCCTATGCGGCCTTCACCTGCAGCAGCATGAGTGATATGGCTCCCGCTGTAAATTCGGATTTTAATATAATCTACAATGAGCAGTATGAAAGAACCTTAAGGAGCTTCAGCGGCATTGCTGTAAAAGATAATTATATTAAAAACATAATATATATAATAAGAAGGACAAGGCTCTTTCTAAGACAGGTGAATAATTCCCTGGAGTTTATGCTTTTTTCCCTGATAGCCTTTCTTGTCTTGAAGGCTGCCGGTTCAGGTATCAGTATCCCGGATTCCGATTATGGAAGGATATTATGGATGAACCTTTTTAACCTTCCTCTGCTTCAGGTCATTATCTTGTTAGATCGTACAAAAGAGGAACCTGATGAAAATAACAGTGTAATAGAAAAGGTGAAGGTATTAAGATCATATTTCGAAGGCGCCGCCGCCGGCCTTATTATCTTACTCATACAGTTAATCTTTGGAAGGTATCTTGGCTTCTATATAGGCGATTACCTACTATTTAACCTTGTAATGTTACTAATTATAAATAAATTTAGAATAAAAAATAGAAAAATTATTTCCATGGCTAATGTGTTTTATAGTGTGATTATTATCTTTAATGTTGTACTTATTTTTGTTATGAACAGATAAAGGAAGTTTTAAAGTCTGCCTCTATGGATAAAATAAAGATATCTATATTAATGGAGGTGGAGTACCATGTACAGAGATATTTATGAAATAGTCAGCAACGGGAGCAATACCATCAATCTTGTAGTGCATGAAGATGATTATTTTTTAAGTTATGATGACCTTTCCAAAGAAAATGTACAGGATTTGGTTGAAAACTACTTCAGGTTTATCGGCAGAGACGGCATACCTGTAGTTGCAGATATTGATCGCAATGCCAATACAAAGAGGATTCAGATCAGGGTGGATATGGATTACGGCAGGGATTTCAAGTTTGAGCCCGCCAGTTCGCCGGATATGCTGAATGTGAACAGATATGATTGATAAGAGGCCCCTAGTTTATTTTTGCACATCTCTACTAGCCGGTTGTTATTCTGCCTTGTTCATTTTAAACAATAATCTTTTTGGTGCAGCCCTGGCTGCATCTTTTTTAGCTGTCCTTTTTATCACCATGCGAAGCAAACTCACGCTTATCGCTGCAGCCTTCCTGCTGCTGGGGTTCATCAATTACTACCTGTATTACAGCATAGTTCCTCCGCAAAACTGTACCGTCAGAGTAGCTGAGATAAAAACCAGCTATTCCATCGGCAGCTATTCCGGAAGGAAGGTAATATTAAGAGGTGACATGAAGGGACTGAAGGAAGGGGAAAGAATATTTTTAAAGGGAAATTATACCTCCGGGCCCCAATTTGACCGCGGCATTATCGGGGAAATAGATGTCAAATCTTTTATACATACTGAAAAAGATTTGATTTACAAAGTGTACGAGTTTAAGAGAAATCTATTCGGACGCTACAAGGATAATATTGGAGAGGAAGGTGCTGCCGAGGTAATGGCGGTGGCCTTTGGCGATGATTCCTATCTCAATGTGGATACCATGGATGAGATGAGTGAACTTGGAATAGTACATGTTATAAGTGTTTCCGGCCTCCATATGGCTCTCATATACAAAGTCTGTGAAATGCTTCTAGGTTTCGGAGGAGGAATGGCTGTATCGGTAATCTATTGCCTGTTTACAGGGGCTGCCCCTTCCGCTGTAAGGTCTCTGGTGATGATAATAGTATTAAAGCTGTCAAGGAAGGTATATAAAAATTATGACCCTCTTTCCTCCCTTTGCCTCGCCGCAATAATCGTAATAATGCTGAAGCCCTCCAATGCTTTGGATCTGGGCTCTCTTTTGTCCTTCCTGGCGGTGCTTGGCATATTTCTGCATTACGAGAAAATCAAGAGGGTCCTTTGGCGGATTCCACTTAAATTGAATGAGTCTGCAAGCCTTACAATAAGTGCACAGGTCTATTCCCTGCCGGTGTGCATCATGGCTTTCAATTCCATAAGTACAGCGTCCATACAGGGTAATATATTTATAGTACCGTTATATTCAATTATACTCGTCCTGGGCAATCTATCCATGATATTTGTGAACCTGGACAGCATTTTTAAGGGCTTCTGCTTTTTCATAAAGCTTGTATTTGAGAGTATTGACGGAGGAAGATCTTTACTCCAGTCTTTCTCCACCGGCCTCATATATATGTCTTATGTAGACGGATGGGTTCTGGTTATCATATACATAAGTTATATGCTGTACAAAAGGGTGAATAGGCGTTTTATATGGCTGCCGCTGTTTTCTGTTTTTTTCTATGCTGCTGCAAGCTTTTCCCCTTTTCCACAGTTTGAATATGCCAAGGTTGGAAATAGTAATGCGGTAATTTACCGCCACGGTTTTAAATCCATACTTTTTCTGAATAAGTCGCAAAATACGGATGATGAGATAATGCTTTGTAAAAAATTTAATGTCTGGAGGATTGAGGATTCAGGCAGGGAGGGTGACTTTACCTACAGGGAGAAGGGGTTATCTTTCACCGTGGTCAGTAACAAAAATGATGTAAGGATATTATTGCTGCAGGGTAAGGATGAGTTAAAAATGGCCTTTGCCGATGAAAGTGTATCTGCTTCCATGAGCAAATTTTATGATATAATATATTTGCCTTATAAAAAAACTTATCATTTCTATGATGAACTCCTTCATGTTTTGATAATTTGCGGAAAGCCTATAAAACTGTAAAGGAATGATACCTGTGGATATGGACAATATAGAACAAATAGCGAAAAAGGGAGAACTGAAAGGCTGTTATGTATTTTATGGGCCGGATGAAAACCTCATCAAAGAAACGGTAAACTACATGATAGACAAGACTGTGGATAAAGGCTTCGGAGACTTGAATATCGCCCGGTTCGACGGAATAAAGGTTCAGATGGAGGAGGTGATCAATGCCTGCGAAACCCTGCCCTTTATGAGTGATAAAAAAGTGGTGCTGATATACAGAGCGGAATTCCTGGGAGACAAGGAAGACAGAGATAGCAAAAAGAGGTTTGAAGATATATATAAATACATTGAAAATCTGCCTTCCTATTGCATACTTATAATGTATTACGTATTAGGGGATGACAGGGAAAAGGCAGGTTCCAATATAAAAAAGCTGGAGAAAAAGTGCTCCGTTATCAAGGCAGATAAGCTGAAAGGCGACAAGTTGTATAAGAAAGTCGGTGCAATCTTCGAAGAGCATGGAAGAAGTATAGACAAGGTACTGCTGAAGTTCTTCTGCGATAATGTAGAGAATAATATGAGTATCATACAAAATGAGATAGATAAACTTCTTGCCTTCACCGAAGGGCGCGAAATAACAAGAAAGGATATGGTGGAACTGCTCCCGCAGATAAGTGATGACGATATATTTGACCTGGTGGACTTTCTTTCCCAGAAGGTACCGGAAAAGGCTCTTGATATACTTAATGAACTGCTTTTCAGAGGTGAGAATGTAACAGCCATACTATTTATGGTGGTACGTCAATTCAAGCTGCTTTATAATATCAAAATCGGTATAGAGGAAGGAAAGAATAAGGATATTCTCACCAGAGAACTCAGGCTTCATCCCTATGTCTGTGAAAAGCTGATGGGCCAGAGCAGAAAATTTTCACTAAATCAGATAAAATCCTGTATGAGGCTCTGCATGGAGACGGAAAAGGCCTTAAAGAGCTCGCAGGGGGACAAGAAGATTGAAATGGAGATGCTCCTAATAAATACAGTACGAGTATAATATCAAAAAATAAAAAAACCGGTAATCTACCGGTTTATTTACTATGCATTTAAAGCGTTTAACTTTACTGCAAGTCTGGACTTCTTGTTAGAAGCCTTGTTCTTATGGATTACTCCCTTGGAAGCAGCCATGTCTAATGCCTTGGAAGCTTCTATGTAAGCTGCCTTGGCTTCTTCAGCGTTCTTTCCGTCTACAGCAACTTCAAACTTCTTTATCTTTGTCTTTAAAGCTGATTTAATCATCTTATTTCTCAAAGTTTTAGCTTCTATAACTCTTATTCTTTTCTGAGCTGACTTAATATTTGCCATTTATTTTCACCACCTTCGGTATATTAGGGTCTTAGCAGTTTTGGGGAACTCGACACTAGTCATTATTTAACATAGGTATTATAGCATTATTCCCTATTAACTTCAAGGGTAATTTACTTTTTAGAAGATTTTTTCTTCTTATTCCAAAGAATTTTGATGTAAACTGCCTTTTCAGCTGCATAAAGAATAAATTACTTCAAAATTCAAACAATAATAAAAGGAAATTGCTATATAGAAAGTAAAAAATCTTTACATTAATGAATTTATGAAGTGAGGTGGAAATATGAGAAACTTGCGTACGGACCTGGCAGTGGAAGCCAGAGAGATTTATGCAAAGGAAAGCAACGGAAACCCCGAAGGTGTGGAGTACAATGAATATAAGATCGGGGATGTAAATGTAATAGATGTGAAAATCACAAATGAAATTGGCGAACGGAATATGGGAAAGCCTGTTGGAACATACATAACCCTGGATCTTCCGGAATTTGCGCATTATGACGGAGAAGTGATGGATGAAGTAAGCAAAGCCATGGCCAAGAGCCTGGAAGGCCTTGTTAAGCTTGAAGACAGCATGACAGCACTAGTTGTGGGGCTTGGAAACTGGAATGTGACTCCGGATGCCCTGGGGCCCAAGGTAATATCACGGTTGATGATAACAAGACATCTGAAGGAACTGGTACCTGACAGCATAGATGAAGGAGTACGGCCTGTCTGTGCCATTGCTCCAGGAGTTCTCGGAATAACGGGAATTGAGACAGGGGAAATAATAAGGGGTGTTGTCGATAAGATTAAGCCAAATCTGATAGTTTGCATAGATGCCCTTGCCTCCAGAAAAATGGACAGAGTGAATAAGACAATACAAATAGGAAATACAGGAATATCACCGGGCTCCGGGGTTGGCAACAAGAGGATGGAAATAAGCGAGAGGACCCTTGGGGTGCCCGTTATAGCTGTAGGAGTTCCCACCGTCGTAGATGCTGCTACTATGGCCAACGACACTATAGACCTGGTGCTTGACGCAATGATTAAAGAAGCCACTGCAGGAGGAAAATTCTATGAAATGCTGAAATCCATCGATAAGAATGAAAAAGGAAGGATGATCAGGGAAGTACTTGACCCCTATGTCGGAAACCTGATGGTGACGCCAAAGGAAGTGGATATGGTGATAGATTCACTGTCAAGGATAATTGCCAACGGAATCAATATAGCCCTGCAGCCGGCCCTCGATTTAGAGGACATTAATAAATTTTTAAACTGACAGAAACTTAGGGAAGATATCGGAAGGAAATGAAAAGATATCTTCCCGTTTTATATCTCTTTAATACAAGCGGAAGTGTGGTAAAGTAAATTATATCTGCCCTGCTGGTAATATAAAGATACACCCTCAAATATAAATATTATATGAGGGAAGGGATTGTTCCCTTTGACCTACTTATCCAAATGAGTTTCGCAAAAGAGAGGGTGGAGGGTATTGCTTTACAGGGTTCAGGTGAAGAGATATAAAAACTACGGTTTTTTTCTTGGAATAATGGTATCGCTTTTATTTCTGGTGGGAATAACAGTATATGGTTTCAATGCATTGTTCTTAAATAAGAACAATGACACATTCTCGAACAGTGTTCTATATGCACAGGTATTGAATAGTTCCATGCCGATTTTGAAGGTAACTTCCTTTGAAGAAGAAGACGTATCTGAAGACAGGGATTCCATTAAAGGTGAATTCATGAAACTCCTTGGAATGAATGTAAATAACCCGGTTTCAATTATAGGCAGGGAGGTCTCACTTCTCAAGAGCACTGGGGTAGATACAGAACTTCCGGATACTTCAGGGACCGGCTCTATCGCAAAGGTAGATCCCTTTGCTCCCACACCGGGAATGGTAAGCACCACAAACCAGGGTACACCTGGTA
>JAUZPH010000017.1 GCA_030706065.1 Bacillota bacterium
CAAAAGATAATACCCTGCTGCAAAACATATGAAAAGTACAGAAATACTGATTATTACTACTTTTGTCTTACTTAAATGAAAGCTGCCCTTTTTAACAAACATAAATATCACATCCTATATGGATTTTTAAGCTTTATAACTCCAGTCGTAAGCAGGGCTTTTGCCAGAGATGTTGAAAAAGTAAATGTTGAGTATATTGATTCCAATAATTATTAGGTAAAACACCAGGTAAGAAGTGAGCGGCCTTTCCCGTGACAGGGACTGGAGCCGCTCTCTGTTTTTTCCCTGTTCTATCAATACCGACTTTATTCCTCCTTCAACTTGTAATAGGCCGTATTCATACCGTTTCGGTACCATCTTGTTTTTACCTGACAGGACCCCTGCAGGAGCTTCATATCACAGTCCCACAGATAGGTTTTCATCCAGAGCCTGCCCGGCATGGGCTGCCAGCCTTTTCTCGGGTTCATCTTTATATTGACTGAAACGCCGGTTTTCTTTAAGGAATATACACCGCCCATAATTCCTTTAATCTCATCTACACTAAGTGAAAAACGCCCCCGGATTTCGATATTGTCCTTTAACGAGACAATATCCGGTATCGGCGGAGAAAAGCTTATTCTCATTTCACTTCCCGGTTCTGCTGCCCTGACACTCTCTATTTCAGGATGGCCGCTGTTCATATTAATTGAATATATGCAGTTATCCACCGGTATTTCCTCTGAGCTGCCGTCAGCTTCCACAGGCTCAAGAACTCCTTCAAAATCATTATTTAATTCCTTTATATTTATGGCATAGGCGTATCTGGACAAATAAGCCCTTTTGAAATTACATAATGGTACAAGTTTTATGGGTTCCATATCTTCACCGTTAATTTTCACGAAAATCTCTGTTCCCTTCATCTGCACCATGTTTACCTTCTTCAGGTAGATAACCGGAAACTTATCCGGTGCTTCACTGGCATTTCCCACCGGGGCAATAAGTCCAAAGCTGTCGTTCCTCTCCTTATTCTCCTTGATTTTGATTTCAATAGCCCTGTTCTCTTTATCCACAAAGGAAAACCAGATATCGGCTCCACTTTCAGCTACCTCAAATTTTACCTTTATGGAGTCAAGCTCCATCAGCGTTACCTTGTTCAATAGAGACTTATAGCCCTCCTCTTCTCCCTTAAAGCCCTTTGTATGATATATATCTGTCTCATTATCCTTCCGATAAGAAAGGACAAGATAATGGGTGTCCATACCTTGTGTTACCTGCTGCAGTTCAAAGCATTTATAAATAGTGTCCCCTTTAAAGTCAACAAGACAAAGCTTATCCAGATGCACTTGTTTGTCACCAAGCTTAATTACAGGGTAAATGAATTTACCGGAACCATTCTCATAGATATGGCCAGGATTCGTCCTGCTGCCCAGATACCTCTCCTCATTGACGGGACTATCCACAGGAACCATAAAGAACGGGCAAATCTTTGAAATAAGTCTGCCAGACATTTTAATTCCTCCTTTTCATATAATAAATCTCTGAACTCTGTCACAGGATTAACAGCTTATATAAGCTTCTAAGATTGTCCTGAATCTTCTGCCTTACCTGCTGCCTATCCTTCAGAAAGCTTCGGTCATTCAGCCAGATACATAACTCCCCATGGAGGTAGCACAGCATAACATTTCCTATTGAAAGCGCCTGTTCCGGTGTAAGTTCATCCTTTGCAGTTCTTATCAATTCCGTAAATCCTGCAGCGGGAGCCTCCAAAACCGCTTCCACTTCCGGTGAGGGTTTTCCGCTAAGGGAATCCAGCCATATAAGCCTGTACCATCCCGGATGGTCCATTGAAAAATCCATGAACCTGGAAAGTATGTGGTTCACACTTTCTTCCGGATCGGATTCAGTACTCAGCCCGGATATGGAAAACTCCATCAGCTTGTTGAGCACCTTTCCGAGCGCTTCCCAGAATATATCTTCCAGACTACCGAAGTAATTGTATAAATTCGTATGGGCACAGCCCACTTCCTTTGCAATATCTCTCAGAGTTACATTTCTGATTCCATCCCTTTCATCCACCAAAGCCAGAGTTTTTTCCAATATAATTTCCCTGCTCACTTTAACCTTATCAGTTTCCATGATATCAACTCCCATATTACCATTGGTAATTACCATTGGTAATATTATAGCATGAGTTTACTTAATTTACAATATAATACACCAACATCTGATTAAAAAAGAGCTGGCCGTTGACTCTCAAACTGCAGGAGTAGATAGATTTGCTTTTTACACAGAAGGAGGACTATATCGGCATCCTGCTCAATGCTTCCGGAATCATGGAAAATATATACTTCAAAGATTTATACGAAATAATCACCCAAAGACTTACATAAAAAAAGATCCGGCTAAGTACAAACCTACCCGGACCATATAAACCGCTTGATCATCACCTAAAAATAAGTTTATCTATGGATATGTGAGTTTATATTTTATTTTATCACCAGCGAAAAATCGGTGAAAATTCTATATCTTCTCCGATGAATTTGTTAATGTTTAAACTCACACATCCTAAGTAATCGGGGGAAAAACACCGTCACCTTATCTCTCAGCTTAAGCTGCCTCCTCTTCCTTCTTCTTGAAGAGTACAACACCAGCAGCCATTATAAATGCACCAATTACAAATATGTCGGAGTTATTCACCAGGTCACCGGTCTTTGGCAGATTGCTGCCATTATTTGTTGCAGTCGAGATATACTGCAGATTAGTAGCTACCGCAGCCGTATTAAACACTAAAGCCGAATTCCAGTAAATCGTGTGTTCATTAGTTGTCCATTCATAAGCGGAATCCACATATGCCTTTGCATGGAATTGAGAGAAGATTGCCCCTTCATTCTGATTCGGTCCGCCTGCCAGGTATCCGCTTGGCGGCAGCTTATTGGCATCATTTTTATAAATGTTGCTGTAGGTATTCTTAACACAGTCTTCACCATAACCGGAAACGTAGCTTATCCTTAAAGGGTTAACACCGAGAATGTAGTTTATGCTGGTTCTTACAGCGGTGACAGTATTGTTCAAATTATTGCCGAGAACCTTGTTACCGATGTATAAATCCATTGTTGAACCTAACACTCCGGAGTTGCTCCCCCATGAATAATCATTTTCACCGAGGGTTGTACCCCAAATGTTGTTGGAAGCCTTGTCAAGAGTTTCTTTTGACCATTTGTTGAACTTTTCCTTATACCAGGAAGCAAAAGTCTTGTCCGGATTTGCTGCACTCATATAGGAGTAAAATGCTGTCTGCTGCATGTTTCCCCAATAATGAGCAATAAAGGCATTGTCATAGTCCTTGTAATGAGCAAGGAAGTAGTCGTTATACTCTTTGTCACCGGTAGCTCTGTACAATTCAGCAGCTGCCCATAATCTGTCGTTCTTATCGTCCGGATCGGTATAAGGTTCTCCTGCCTTTGATCCTATATACTCAGGATGCGCTTCAAGGTATCCCCAGCCGCCGACTGCTGCAGCCAATAACCTGTATGCATAAGAAGGATCAATATTCTTGTATACTACATATGAATGTGCCAGTGCTGCAACTGCATCTGCAGTATGAGGGGTAGGCTTGGTATTTGGCTTGCCGTCTTCACCGATGTCTTGAATATATCTCCTCATGTCTTGTTCTGTAACTTTATCGGGAGTCTTATCCGCATTCTGGTCCCAAACATGTGCATAGAACCCTCCGGTTGTAGTGTCCTGCATTTTGAGCATAAAGTCCAATTCATACCTTATTTCATCAAGCAAGTCAGATGTTTTGTTACCGCTTTCCGGTATATTTAGTGAAGCATCCTTGAACTCACTTGGGAATATTTCATATGTCCAAAGTAAATCGGAAACTGCTGCTGCTGCTGCACTTGTGTATTTGCCATAGTCACCGGCATCATACCATCCTCCGGAAACATCATATTTTTTAGCATTAGCCTGTCCATACTGTGAGAGTAGGGTTACAGAGCTGTCCTGAGGAATACCTGCTCCTCTTGCGTAGTCACCGGCATATTTGGCATCCAGTGCCATGCCTGCTCTCTGATAGTAATAGTATCTTTGAGCATCCACCAGTAAGGAATTATAAATGTCATCACCAATCTTGAATACAGGTGAATTATCCAATCCTGCTACAGCTACATAGTAAGTCCCGGCAGTCTGTAAATCTGAGAAATCAGCCTTCAATACCTTTTCCCCGGAAACAACAGCGTCGTTTTCAACTCCCAAAGTTAATTTTCCGGAATATACTGTCTTGTTATCAGCCGCATTTTTAACTTCAAATGCTTCTCCTGCCTGAACCTTAAGGGTATCACTAAATCCACTTACCAATGCATATTTTGCAGCTTTGGTAATGTACCCTAACTGATTGACCTTTATCGGTTCTTCAACTTTTTGGCTGTCTGGAGTAACAACTCTCATATCATTAATCCATACTTCCAATTCCGAGCCGTTAGCATGCTTGATATTAATCTGCCTTACAGAACTCAGATCAAAATCTCCTAATTGGCCTATAAAGCTCTTCAAAGGAATAGAAACATGCTGCCAGTCTTTGGTTACTGTTACAAACCTGGCAATGCTGTCTGCTCCCATTCTTACATCCGTGCCGTCCCAGGTTTTGGATCCAAATTGCAGTCCTAAATCTTCTCCGCCGTTAGCTCCCTTGATATTAAATTCCAGTGAACCGTTTTCATAGTATGGCGCCAAATTCACAGCATCCCAGCCAGTTGGTGCAATTCCACCATCCCAATCTTTATTTTGGGCAGTGACTTTAATATGGAGTGAAGGAAGAGTATTATACATACCTGCAGCGGTATTGTCTGTCGGATACCATCCGTTTGAATCTAAAGTTAATCCTTCTTTTGAGGTCCATCCACCTAGTACTCTGTCATAGAACAAACTCGCATCATGTTGTTGATGTACACTGAATGTTCTCAGGTTTGCTTCCTGTGAAAACTTCACAACTCCCTGAGCATCGACAGCTGCAATAAGATAAACATTATTGCCGTCAAGTGGTGCTGCATCAACATAGGAAGTAGTCTTTACATTTGAGTCAAGCTTTGTAAATGGGCCATTATAATCGGAACCGCGTTCAACTATGTAATGATCGGTGCCTGCTGCAGTATTCCAGCTCAGCTTAACCTTTCCGTTGTCCAAAACAGGCTTTATAGCCAGATTTAAGCTTTGAACAAAAGTAACTCTCTTCTGTTGGAAAGTATTGATTGCGGCTGATAATGCATCAACCTGGGCATTGATTTCTGCCTGTGTTGTAGCAACCTTTGCATCCACAACTTTTGCTGCATCTATAGCTGTCTTTAAGTCAGCTTTTGCTCCGACTTGATATTGTCCAATTTCCGTACCTTCCTGCGCGGCATCATAAAGTTTTTGGGCATCAGACAGCCTCTGTTCCAAAACTGATTTATCAACTGGTGGAATTGTAGTCTTTACGTTATCGATATATACATAACCCGCACCTTTTGATAATATTTGAACACCTATTACTTTCAATGGAATAGGCGTATTACTTGGAATCTGAGTGGAAATAGTTGTCCATTGATTAGTTGGCGGTGCGCTTTTGTAGGTGCCTGGAACCCATTCCCAGCCTTTACCCAAAGCAAATGGTTGAAAATCCACACTTTCATCGGAAGGTACATAAACCTCCATTGTTACAGTTGCTCCCGCAGTAATTGTATCCGGACAGTTTACTACAACTTCAGCCTTCCCGTCACTTGCATAACTTACCTTTAAGGATTTGGTTCCTGTAACATCGCCTGAATTTACTAATGTAGACGGTATAATACCATCTCCAGTGTTAGATACAAATCCACCGGTAGTACCGTCTTCGAAATCAAACACTGTTACCTGTTTTACTTCAACAGGGGCAGCCGGAACGGTATATCTGATATTATCTATCCAGACCTTTCCGTCACCCTGTGCAGGCATGAGTTGAATTGCAAAGGACGTTAAGCCTGAGGTTTTATTAGAAGGAATATCTACAGAATAAGTTGTCCAAGCATCAGTTGGCTGGTCGTTTTGCCAGAGATAGTCAGCATCATTCGCATTATATTTTATAACCGGCATAACATAAACAGCCGTAGATGCCTTCACATCAAAGCTCACTCTGGAACCGGCTCCCAAACCTTGTGGATTATCCAGTTGAATTATTGCATTTGGTCTGTGAGCAGTATCAGTTGTCTCCGGAACATTTGTAAAGCTTACGCATAGAGAACTACTGCCTGTACTGGCTGTAGTATTATCCCTGCTAATGACTGTTGTTGATAAAGTTGAGTCGGAAGCAAGTTTAAAACCATTAAGAGTGTCAGTTTCAAAATTTGCCAGCATTTGGGTTTGATCAGCTGCTTTTACCGATAATCCACCGGAAAATGAAATACTGAACAACATGGAAACTGCCAGCACAGTAGAGAAAAATTTACTGGTCTTTTGTCTTAGCAAAATGGTCCCCTCCTTTAATTATTAAGGTCTTGATTTTTTCAATTTGTCTCACAGACTTTACTAAACTCCTGCCTCCTTTCTGCAAAAATTTATATATACTCGAAATGAGCTCCTGCACATTCCGGATATTTCAGTTTTTTTGCGCACTTGTGAACGCGCGTTTACTTTGGGTTAAAGATAATCCGATTGCTCATCGGATTACTCTATACCTGGTCCTTACTTATATTCACTTTGATTCAGTACAGGATTCCCTTATCATCAGATCTACAGGAACCTTGTAATTAGCTGAAAAATTCAATTCTTTATCAATAGCCGTAATCAGAGAATTTGCAGCTAAGGATGCCATCTCGGACAGCCGCATTTTTACCGTTGTCAAGGGAGGGTTCAAATATTGGCTTATTTCTACATCGTCAAAGCCCACTATCGAAATATCCCCGGGCACCTTCATTCCTGCTTCTTTAATAGCTTTCATGGCGCCTATTGCCATTGAATCGTTACCTAAAAATATAGCTGTTGGCTTTTCCCTGGCAAGCAGCTTTTTAACTGCACGGTATCCTCCATTTTCAGTAAATTCTTCTGATGCTATTAAACTATTTATAACAGGAATATCGGCATCAAGTAGTGCCTTCTTGTAGCCATCTAGTCTTTCAAGGGCTGAAGCCTTCTCAAGTTCTCCTGTAATACAGGCAATCCTGCTGTGTTTGAGGTTGATTAGATATTGAATTGCGTTATAGGCTCCACTAAAGTTATCTGAATTTATAACTATGCATTTGCTATAAATATCTTTATCCGATTCTATAGACTGATCTATAATTGCAACCTTATAGCCGGCAGTTATTATTTCCTTAACTATCGGATCATCGCTTTTCTGGCCGATAAATATTCCTCCGGATATTGTCTTATTATAAAATGCCTGTTTGACATCCTTGTACATTTCAGAGTTATTAATCATAGTCACAAGAACTCTATAACCCATTTTTGCAGCATCTTCAATTATGGCGCCGGTCAAATACGAAAAGTAATGACTTAAGGCAATACGCCTTCCTTTGCTGTTGCTTTCAGGCCTTATATCAATGATAAAAAGGCCAATTGTTGTATTCTTAATGCCTGCAAGAATTCTGGCTGAAGCATCCGGTACATAATTATATTGTTTTATAATTTCAAGAATTCTTTCTCTTGTTTCCTCAGGAACGTTAGGATAGTTATTAATTACTCTGGAAACAGTGCTCCTTGAAACTCCCGCAATTCTTGCTATATCCGTACTTTTCACGCACTCACCTCTGTTTTAATTTTATAAACCCGCGTTTACAACTTTATTATAGTCGATTAATTCCATATTTACAATATGTGCCCTTGCATTTTTTGTTAAACAAGTTATCATTTATCAAGCTGCGATAAAATGCGGAGATAATATATTCGTAAAAATAAGTCTGACTTAAAATAAAACCTTTTATATATCAACTATACCAAACGTCAACTATAATTTTCTCAACAAAACGTGATTAAAAAGCGAAACGCTTTTGTATGGCTCTAAATCTGATACTTTCATTTCAATATCAAACATTTTATCCATCCATTGTGGCTCAAGTTTTTTATTCCAGTCACTCTGCAAACCAAAAAACGTCTGTAGGGCTAATATTTTTTCGATTTTAAGATTGCAACCCCACTTTGTTAACTCTTCGGGATTGTACACATGCACTGTGCCAAAAGTGTTTGAAATGTGTCCACCTTCAAGCAAATTAACAGCCCCATCTATATCATTAGCAACAGCTTTGAACATAACTCTACCGTCGTTATTATTTTTTACTATAGATAAAACTCCGCCACTTTTAAGTATACGTGAAAATTCTTTCACAATTTCGGCTCTTTCCAAGACGAACTCCAATACATTATGGCATATAATAACATCAAAAGTATCGTCGTCGAAATCATTCAATTTTTCAAATTTCCCGATTATCTGTGTGTATTTATTTTCGCGTTCACGTTCCTCAACCATAGCAGCGTTGGGGTCAATTGCGATAACTTCGTTATTCTTTGCCAAATAATTTGCTGTAGTCCCAAAACCGCTCCCAAAATCGAGAATTTTCAAGTTTTTGGTTTCAATGTGTCTTTCTAATTGAGCCCATTTAAGTTTATAAAGCATTACAGTGTTTGGGCCTTTAATATTATTTTTGAAATTTTGTAATTCTTCATTAAGCATTTCGTTTCCCCTCCTAATATAAATAACTGGCAGTTAAGGTTTTTTAGTTAAATACAAAATTATAGTGTCATTAAGTGTTATTTTATTACCTGCATCTAAGACAGCAGTTCTTATCCCCTCAAAAAAATTATTTCTATATGGCTCTTTTAACGCAATATGGTCGCAATGTGTACCTGTGTACAATACAAATTCATCTGCATTAAATTGTCTTGTTTTATGATAATTTCGACATTCAAAATCAACAAAGCCATGCTTATCAACATTACTGTAAGCCAAACTACAAGTATACTTTTCTTCAGGATAAAAATACTTGCTATATACCTCTTCAATTTTTGCATACAAGTCTTCGTCAGGAGTTTTATAATCTGTTCGAGTCATCATCATTGCAAATGTGCCGCCACTTTTCAACAGATTATAAACTTTTGGGAAGCCGACTTCTTCTGATATCCATTGAATCGTCGCAGCAGAATATATCAAATCAAATCTTTGTTGTCTAAAGTCATATGTTTCAAAATCTTCATTTACAATATGAAAATTGTTATATGAATTAAACTTTTTCTTCATATATTCTGCAAGATGTTCTCCAAGTTCGATCGCCAAATACGAACAACCTGTTTTTAAAATAGGTTCAGTGGCTTGTCCTGTTCCAGGACCGATTTCAAGAACTGTTTTATCAGTATCAAGTTTTGCATACTGAATAACATCAGAAAAAACTTCTTCACAATAACGGGGTCTCCATTTGTCAAATTGTTCCGGTAAACTGTCAAAAATTTTTCTAAACTCCATGATATCCCTTCCCAAACAAAATATAAATGATTTTTTCATCGCGAAATGCTTTACTCCTGCATCGTAAGACAAGAAGGTTGTTCACCAATATAAGGCTATTTCTTTCTAAATAGAGCTGTCCACATAAAGCCTAACCCTTGCAAGGTACCCTCTTTACCATCTTTATATTTTCTCATCTCAACAACTTCAAAGTCTTCACAAAATATTTGCTCAAGTTTTTCCTTAGTAAAAGCAACTCCAACACGTCGCTTTTCATAATACTCCCAATCGGTGACTTCATCTGCACATTTATCGCCCCATGCAAAACATGTTAGTCCAAAATAGCCACCTTGATTAAGCGTTCTTCTTAAGAGTTCTACATATGTTATTCTTCTGTGAGGTGGCAAATGATGAAAACAACCACTATCATAAACAAAATCGTATGTTTTATTACCTAAATCGAAAATAGATGCACAAATAAAATTAATATTACAATTACTGTTTTTTGAAAATGTCTTAGCATTATCAATAGCTGCTTCAGATAAATCTACTGCTGTTACCCCACAGCCTTGTCTAGCCATATATACTGCATTCCTACCTTCACCACATCCAAGTTCAAGGACAGTCCTTGGAGTAATTAACCCACTTGAAAAATACTCCTTTATGTTTTCATCTGGTAATTCAGGATGTATTATAAATGGAGCTTTAGCCCATCTTTCTGAATAAAAGTTATCCCATTGTTTTGCTTGGTCAGCCAGTTTGGAATCCAACATGCAAAATACATCCTCAACAGTTAAGATATCTTGTTTACTCACTAAAAATTCCCCCTAAAATAAAATTCTTAATCTTCTTAGTAACACATCAATTAGCGCGTCATTTTTACGTTTCTTCACCATATTAAAATACTTTCTATTAAAAAATTTTAAACTCGTTCTACCTAACCCATTCATACTTAATATCATCCAAGTTCTCTTCATTCTCATGTCCCCTACCGATAATCTTAAATCCATTCCTCTCATAAAATCGCTGTGCTTTGCGGTTAACTTCAAATGTGTATAACGTTAACCTTCCTTTTGAATTAGCTTTAGCCATATCAAGTAACTTTTTTCCTAATCCTCTTCCTTGATAATCATTATGAATATATAATTGATTTATTTCACTTTCATTAAAGGCTATTATTCCAACAACTTTATCGTTAGCAACAGCAATGTATATTTTATTATCCTCATTCAAAATATTATTTAAGAAAAATACATGTTCTTCAAAAGAATGTATTTCCTTTTGACCAATGGCTCTTTCCTTACTTTCCCGCCACATTCGTACTGTATCTTCACCAAACGCTGAATCGTATTGTATTATTTTAATATCATTCTCCTCCATAATGTATCCCAACCTTTTTTAATTGCTTATCCAATATCTTTGTGTAATTCTATTCCCCTCAGGAACTTCATTTTCCAATATGCCGCCATTTTTTATAATGGTCTTTGCAGAAGCAGTATTATCTTTATCGCAGGTAATTAAAACATTTTTTATATCCAGTTTTGCACATTCTATTAAGGCTAATCCTAACATTTCAGTTGCATATCCTTTTCTTCTTTCTGATTTTCTAATACTATAGCCTATATGTCCACCAAATTTAAATAAATGATCATTCAGATAATGTCTGATATCAATCATGCCGATTAAACCACCATCCTCCTTAGAAACAGCCATATATGTAGTTGCAGGAACAAGACCTTCCCTTACGGTATCTTCTTTTGAATTATCGCAAATTGCACTATACCATTCTTCAAAGGTTTCAGCATTCCTTAATCCTGCAGTACCATCCATACTATCTCCATTTTCAATAAACTCTTTTTTATAATCCAAAATCATCTTTTTATGCTCCAGCGTTGGTAAAACTAATGTTAATCTGTTCATTACCTTCCTCCAAACAAGCGTTTTCATGCATGATCCCCCTACTGATTAATGACTAAGCTCTTGGTCCAAATCCTATAATCTTTTTTGAATCCGGGTCAACGTATACCCGAAGGTCACCCAGCATACTATTGTTAGCAGCCCGAAATGTAACTTGCAGAACTTTGTAAACATCAGAAGCGGTTATTTTATTATCCGCGTTTTCCCATTCTGGAAAGTGCGTTAAGTATTCCAAAAACTCTCCCTTCAACTCCTCATTACTGACAATTGCAGTCCTCCAATTGCTGCTGAGTGAGTCTTTTATATTTTCAGGTATCGAATTCCATACATCTGATTTTAACGTGGCATATTTATCCACTTCACTACTTTCATTTGCTTCAGATGAAGATGTTTGTGTACTTTTGGTACATCCGCTTATCATAAGTATACATAGCATGCCAATAAGTGTTATGCATGCTAATTTAGTAAAGTTACGCATACCCATCCCTCTCCTTACTAATAAATAATAATCTACAAAGACAACTCAATATACCAACTATATTATACCATATAATCACAATATACCCAGGCAGATTAGAATATACCGGCTGCTGCGATCCCCTTGTCTATTGCACTGTTTTTCACAATCTTGCAGGATTTCCCTGAAAAGTGTAGAAATCTACAATATAATGAAAACATGTAGAAATGTTAGTAAGAAGGATAGGGACAAACCGTCCCCTTGTCTCGGAGGAGTTATATGAATATTGCCATATGCGATGATGAAAAGCCGCAGAGGGAACTGCTGGAAAAGCATGTTTATGAGTGGGCTGAAAAGAGGAATAAGAAAGTAAGTATTCTTTTGTTTGAAAACAGCGAACAGTTCTCTTTTTATTGGAGTGAAGATAAAACCATAGATTTGATACTTTTGGATATCCAGATGGGAAAGCAAAACGGAGTGGAGCTTGCCAGGAAGATAAGGAAAAAAGATGAGGATATGCAGATAGTATTTATAACGGCAATTGCCGAATACATAGCTGAAGGTTATGAAGTGGAAGCCCTGCACTATTTAGTGAAGCCCATTGACAAGGAACGGCTTTTCAGGTGTTTGGATAAAGCTTCGACAAAAGAAAAAAGTGTCGGCAGCAAGCTGCTGCTGGAAACAAAACATGGAATGGTAAGAATAGCAGTTCAGGATATATGGTATCTGGATGCCCTTGGACATCAAACCATGGTTTATACGAAGGATGATGTATATGAAGTGAAAGAAAGCATTGGTAAAATGGAGGCAGACATAGGATTGGCGGATACTTCCTTTATAAAATGCCATCGTTCCTACTTGATTAATTTAAAGCATGTTTCGAAGGTCGAAAAAGAATCGGTGATTATGGATGATGGAAGGAAGATTCCCATGAGCCGGAATTCGTATAAAAAAGTAGTGCAGTCATTCATCGGTTTTTATCGGAGAAAAGATTGTATAGACAGTTAACTTTAAACCTTAAAAATTCACCTGAGAAAATATCCACTCTTCAAGGACTTTTCGAAGGTAATAAGTTCAACAATAAAGTTAACCATCCTTATTACGAACGAGAATTAAAGGGCGTGGGAATGTTATGCATATGGAAATTGTTGTGGTAATAATAGTATTTATTTTATTGAATCTGGTTCTTTGGGGGCTGTTTCTGCCGTATTTCATCAATAAAAAGGTTGCTTCCTTTCAAAATGATCTGGTGGATAAGCATTATGAAGAAGTAGAGAATATGTATCGAACCATGCGGACCTGGAAGCATGATTATCATAATCATGTACAGGCAATGGAAGCGTATATATCACTGGGACAGATGGAGGAACTTAAGGAGTACCTTAAGGATATGCATGCTGAACTGACAGAGATGGAGGTTTTGCTGCATACAGGGAATGTCAAGGCTGACGCAATATTGAACAGTAAAATCGTATTGATGAAATCCTATGATATCCTGGTGGATGTAACAGCCATAGTACCGGAGAATATTCCGATAAAGGGAACGGAACTGAGTGTTCTTATTGGAAACCTTTTGGATAATGCCATGGAGGCGTGCTTAAGAATTGATGATAAGTCTGCAAGATTTGTAAGAATATATATTGATATTCTAAAAGGCCAATTATATATTTGTGTTACAAACTCCATGGCTGGAAAAGCGAGGCGGATGGGCAATATATTTATCTCCATGAAAGGCGGAAGCCACGGCTTCGGGCTTGGCAGTGTGGATAAAATAGTCAGGAAGTATGGCGGCTATATAAACCGGCAGACGGAAGAAGGTGTTTTTGCCACGGAGATTATGCTGCCATTAGCTTGAAAATACCATTTGTGTCTGTACAGATACCATTCGTGTTGAAAAATGTACGGGCACTATTTTTTTGTATATGCTTAAAGTGGATGTTGAGGTATGGCAAAAATGATTGACCTGTGACAGATAAGAATATCAGGAAAGGTGGGACATGTGTGAATAAATCAAGAGAGAAAAAGGAAAGGCCTGTCAAGAAGATGAAAAAACTTATAGAAAAAATTCTACTACAGAATGAAATTGATGAAGAAGATAGAATGACCTATAAAGAAGGAATAAGGAGTCTCACATATCATTTCAGAAATTTACACGCCTGGAATCCAAAGCTTTTTTACCTGGGAATTTTCCGTATAGTGCCGGATATGCTTATACCGACCTTTGCAATCCTCTTACCCACCATGGTTGTAAGAGGCCTGCAGGAAAAGTGGAATGCAGAGAAATATGGAGGCTACGTGGGCGGCCTGATGGTTATCATGCTTTTATTTAATATGCTAAGGGCATGGATTCAGACGATTCTGACGGAAGAAAAAGAAAATTACCGTTTCAAGTACATGTCCATGCTGTGTGATAAAAAGATGGATATAGATTATGACATTTTAGAGACAGAGGATTTCCAGGACAAGCAGGGTGCGGCTTTTCATTGGATTGCCGGATGGACGGAGCCCGTGGAGAGGTGTATCAGCAGTCCCGGCGCACTGGGCTCCTGCATTATAGGAATGCTGGCATATGGTTTTATTCTGGTAAGACAAAGCCCATTCATTTTGGTGTTCATCATAATCTCTATTCCTGTCAACTCAATAATGTATACAAGGGCAAAATGCCATGAGAGAGTCACGGGGAAGGAAACGTGGAAGATAAGAAGAAAGCTGAATTACATCAATAATCAGGCCATGAATTTTTCCGTGGGCAAGGATGTAAGGCTTTTCGGAATGAAAGAATGGTTTTTGAATATGTACCGTAGGCTGTTAAAACAAAATGAAAAATTCTTTGGCAAACAGCAGTTTCAGTACTTTCTGGTGCATGCAACAGATTCAATTATGGTATTTTTAAGGGATGTTCCTGCCTATATCTATCTGATTTATCAGATTGCAAACGGTAGACTTACAGTATCTGATTTTGTATTGTATACCGCCCTTTTAACAGGCTTTAGTATGTGGTTTGGAAAATGTGAGGAGGAAACCTTGTGGCTTATCCGCGGCGCTCTTGCTTTCCATTGGATAAGGGAATGCTTTGAAGTACAAAACAAGTGGAAAGGCAGTGCCGGAAAAGCAGATGCAATGGCAAAAGGTGAAAAGGCAGTAAGCATCGAGTTTAGGGATGTTTCTTTTTCCTACCACGGAGCGGAGAAACCTACCATATCCCATATTAATTTAAAGATTCAGGAAGGTGAAAAACTGGCACTTGTAGGATTGAACGGTGCCGGCAAAACGACGCTTGTAAAGCTGCTCTGTGGATTTTATCATCCCACGGAGGGAAAAATCCTGGTCAATGGTATTCCAATTGAAGAATATGACAGAGACGAATATTATTCCATGATATCTGCAGTATTCCAGGATGCGCAGCTGCTGCCGGTATCCATCGCAAAAAATATTTCCTGCGACAGAACCGAACTCTCGGAGGAATCAAAAATAAAGGAATGCCTCGAACTTTCAGGGCTGAATGAAAAAACAGAAAAACTATCTCAGGGAGACAAGACACTCCTGGTTCGGGAGTTGTCTTCCCAGGCCATCGATTTGTCCGGAGGAGAAAAACAGAAGCTGCTGCTTTCCAGAGCATTGTATAAAGAAGCAGCGTTTCTGATTCTCGATGAACCCACGGCAGCACTGGACCCCATAGCAGAGAATGAGATTTATTTAAAATACAGGGATTTGACAGCAGAGAAGACATCGCTCTTTATTTCCCACAGGCTTTCAAGTACGCGCTTCTGTGACAGAATTATTCTTTTGGAGAACGGCGAGATTGTAGAAGAAGGAACCCATGAGAGCCTGATGGAGGCAAAGGGACGGTATGCTCATATGTTTGAGATACAGAGCCGTTATTATAAGGAAGAAGAAAATCAAAAGAAAAAGCTGGAAGAAGGTGACATGCTTTATGCCATATAGCAGCCAAAAAGAGAAAAATAATAGCAGCGTAAAAAAAGATATTACAATTACCATGAAGGCCCTGAAAGCCTATTGGAAGGTTGACAGAGCCCTGATCCCCCTGATAATATCAACCAGCATTTTTGCAGCTGTTCAGCCGTATATTACGATTTTTTTAAGTGGCCTTCTTCTTGACTCACTATATTATGGAAAAGATATTGCCCTGATGGTCCGTTATGCTGTTTTGGGTATAAGTATGAAACTGGTTATCAGTTTGACTGATAATTATCTGTCATATATAAAATGGACTAAATATAGGAATATGCATAATTATCAGGGTATTTTAATGAGTGAAAAGCTGATGTCCATGGATTATGAATATATTGAATCCGAAGAAATCCAAAACATGGTGAGAAAGCAGTCGGAATACAGCCAGGCCTTCGGCGGAGTTTACAGTACATTGTTTTACAAAATGGAGGTCGTTTTTAGAACCTTTATTTCAATTTTAATTTCGATATTCGCGGTTATTCCTCTTTTCCTAAAAGTAGGCAGCAGTAATACGCCGGATGGAAAAATCATTAATTCTCCGTTGTTTGCCTTAGGGCTTATTGCTCTCATCGGCCTGGGAATGTTAATTTCCACGCGCTCCATGCAGAATATGCAGACAATTGGAAAGCAGAGCCAGGAGAACCTGATGAGTCTGCTCCGTAACTTTTTTTACTACTTTGATAATTTCCTGGACGGCTATGAAAAAGGAAAAGATGTCAGGATGTTTAACATGAAAAACCTGATTTCAGAAGAGAATAATAAAATGATTAAGAATGTGGCCAATAATGCTGAAACCATGAAAAAGGTGAAGTGGCGGTTTGAACTTATAAACCAGCCCATTTCCACCCTGACAGGCGGTTTGGTATATCTGTTTGTGGGGCTCCGGGCATTGGTTGGTGCCATATCCATCGGTAATGTAGTGAAGTTTGCGGGATGTATTATTCAGTTTATCGGTTCCTTTTCGGAATTTCTGACAAACTTGTCCGCACTCAGGCTGAATAATCAGTACATGGAGGAAATGCTTTATTTTCTGGAGCTGAGCCCGGTGAAGCATATCGGAACCATTCCGGTGGAAAAACGCCGGGACAACCGTTTCCTTATTGAATTCCGTCATGTATATTTCAAATATCCCGGGACAGAGGATTATGTCATCAAGGATATGAATATGACTTTTAATATAGGAGAACGGATGGCTGTCGTAGGCAGGAACGGTTCCGGTAAGACAACCTTTATCAAGCTTTTGTGCAGATTATATGAGCCGACGGAGGGACAGATTCTATTGAACGGCATCGATATCAACAAATATGTTTATGAAGAGTATTTGAAGCTATTCTCCGTAGTTTTCCAGGATTCCAGGATATATTCCTTTAGTGTGGGCAATAATGTGGCGGCTTCGGAAGAGGTGGATGAAGAACGGGTAAAAAATGCCCTGGAACGGGCTGGGCTTAACGGATTGCTTGATAAAATACCCAAGGGAATCGATACTTATGTTTATATGAATTTCGACAGTGATGGCGTTGAAATTTCCGGAGGCGAGGCACAAAGAATGGAAATTGCGCGAGCCATTTATCAGGACAGGCCCTTTGTTATTATGGATGAACCCACAGCGGCACTGGACCCCATTGCGGAATATGAAGTATATGCCGGCTTTAATGAGATGATTGGCAATAAGACGGCAATATATATATCCCACCGGCTTTCCTCCTGCCGTTTCTGTAGTGACATCATAGTATTTGAAGACGGAAATGTAGTAGAACGGGGTAATCATACCTCCCTTGTAAAGGGAAAAGGATTGTATGAAAAAATGTGGAATGCTCAGGCACAATATTATGCCGATACTAAAAATGCCGCTGCATTCCAGTAAAGAGGAAAATTTAACCCACAATAATTCCGGTTTTACCGGCTTTATTGCGGGTTCTTTTTTTATTTAACAGCGATTAAAATTTTATATCCAGCTTCTGATAATAAACCAGATAGTGATTAATCAATTATCTTCAATAAATCTTTTATATCAAAAATCTTTTTTATATTAAAATTAATTCCTTCCTGCCTGGAATTA
>JAUZPH010000170.1 GCA_030706065.1 Bacillota bacterium
GGAAATTTATTTGAAAGGTTTTGAAATTGCAGTGAAGGAAGGCGGAGCATATTCAATCATGACCACCTACGGTTCACTGAACGGACTATGGACAGCGGGAAATTATGATTTGAATACTACAATTCTCCGCAGAGAATGGGGCTTTGACGGTATTGTTATGACTGATTGGTGGGCTAAAATCAACGATGAAGGGATCCAAGGCACAAGGGAAAATACCACTGCCATGGTCCGTGCGCAGAATGACCTTTATATGGTATGTGGAAGCCCTGCTGAGAACAGTAACAAAGACAATACAATGAAAGGTCTTGCAGATGGAATAATAACAAGAGGTGAACTTCAAAGGAATGCAGCCAATATCATCAAAGTACTGATGCGTTCTGCCGTTATGGAAAGAGTATCTCGAGGTGAAGAGGAAGAGTCGGAAGAAATGGAGCCGGGAGATGCTCCGGAAATTTTAATGGCCAATTACAGAATGGAAAAGCTGGATGAAGTTGATTTATCCCAGATGGATACAACCAGGGGTAAAGCCACGTTGATTGGAGTTCATACAAATGTAAGGGGCGAGTATAAACTTACGCTTGAAATAAAAGCATCCGGTGGAGAACTGGCACAGGTTCCTGTGTCTATATATGTGAATAATGTATTACTTTCCACTGTCACCATCCAGGGTACGGGAGAATGGCAGAAGGTCGAGAAGTTGTGTCAGGTCATAAAAGAAAACAATTATATAAAATTCTACTTTGGACAGAGTGGAATGAAATTCGGGAAAATGACCTTTAAACCATTGGAGGCTATTAAATAAGTCATGTCAAAAGAGTTCGCAATTAAAAAAATATGGCTTATAATTTAATGTTATTTTGACCGCAGACTTCTGTTCTGCGGTTTTGCTATTAATATAATTGTATTCAAGAGAAAAAAAGCTGCCCTCCAGGGGCAGCCAGTAAATTGTAAGGGGAAACACGACATTTAACTATCAATAGTTAGATATCACCTTTATATTAATTATAAAAGGCCAAAATTAAAAAATACCTATTGAACCATTCATTGGCAGCTACACTCATGCTTATGCATGTTTAAGCCGCATACTTTTTTTTATTTTCATCTCTTTGTTATCGAAGCGATAATTTACTCAATAACCAATTATACCGTTGATGATATAATTGTAAATTACGGGTAATAAGTTGTAAACGGGTAATAATTTAAAAAGATACCCTCTAAATTAAAGAATCAGAGTGAATTATTCTTTACGAACACCGATACCCTTGCGGCGAGGAGAGGATGGCTCCACTATAGAGATTTAAACGGAGAAGATTTGGAAGACATAAAATTGGAGAATGGTATCAATATGTCGAACATAACACATTTTCAAAATATTCATATATGTTATAATTTAGTTTGAGATTTGACTTGTTGTAAATTAATCTGAAATAGATTGACAAGCTTTTCATGCAGAATAAGGATTAGGAGGAGACCAATATGCTTAATAAGTTAAAAATTTTAAATGCAATATGCGAAACCGGTGTAGTTGCAGTAATAAGGGCCAATTCAAAGGAACAGGCAGTGGAGATTTCTAGAGCCTGCATAGAGGGCGGAATAAATGCAATTGAAGTTACATATACGGTACCTGGGGCTTCAGATGTTATATCTGCTCTGAAAGCAACTTTCAAGGAGAAGCTGGTTTTGGGAGCTGGTACCGTACTGGATTCAGAGACCGCAAGGGCTGCAATACTTTCCGGCGCAGAATATATAGTGAGCCCGGGTTTTGATGAAGGTACTGCAAAGCTCTGTAACAGATATCAGGTACCGTATCTTGCGGGCTGCATGACTATAACGGAAATAATAAAAGCAATGGAGGCAGGGGTAGACATCGTAAAGTTGTTCCCGGGTAATGCTTTTGGGCCATCGTTCATTAAAGCAGTAAAAGGGCCACTACCTCAGGCTAACATAATGCCTACAGGAGGAGTAAGCCTCAGCAATATCCACGAGTGGATATCTGCTGGTGTAGTAGCAATAGGTGTTGGCGGAGATTTGATGAAAGGTTACAAGGAATTTGGAATAAGCAAAGTAAGGGAAAATGCAAAAATGTTTGTTGATAAAGTAAAAGAAGCAAGGGAGAGGGTTTAGATGAAGTTCATCAGCATCGGTGAGATTTTAGCCAGATTTTCTCCTCAGAACTTCGAAAAAATTGTGCAGGCTGACAGCTATAATCTACATTTTGGCGGTGCCGAGGTAAATGTGGCGGTGTCCCTGGCCAACTTAGGTGTGGATACTTCTGTTTTTTCCGTAGTTCCCAAGAATACACTGGCAGATGCATCTTTAAGGTATCTGAAAAGCCATGGGGTAGATACTAAGCATATTAAAAGAGGTGGAGAAAGGCTAGGGCTTTATTACCTTGAAGAAGGAACTTCCATAAGGCCTTCTGAGGCAGTTTATGACAGAAAGTATTCCTCCATAAGTCAGGTGGATTCGAATTCCATTGATTTTATTGAAATACTTAAGGAATACCAGTGGCTGCATATAAGTGGAATTACCCCGGCCTTGTCTGAAAATTGCAGAATACTTACAGAAAAGGCCTTAAAAGCTGCCAAATCCTTGAACTTAATGGTGAGCTTTGACCCTAACTTCAGGAGCAAACTCTGGGATTTTGAAACCGCCAGAGACGTATTGAGCAGATATATGCAGTATGTTGATGTACTCGTCGGAATAGAACCTATTCATCTTAAGGACGGGAATGGCAAGGAATTAAAAGAAGGGCTCAGCATGAACCCGAATTTTGATACTATGGATTATATTTTCAAAAAGCTCAATGAAAAGTATAACTTCAAGGTTATTGCAAGAACAGTGAGGGAAATGCATTCCAGCAGCAATAACTCTCTGAAAGCCTTCCTCCATGTAAATGGGCAAACCTTTGATAGCAAAAAAATTAAATTTGATATAGTGGACAGGGTTGGTGGAGGAGATGCCTTTACCTCCGGCTTGATATATGCATTAATGGAGCATTTTGAACCACAAAAGACCGTAGATTTCGCCACAGCATCCTCTGCAATAAAGCATACCATAAGAGGAGATGCAAATATTACTTCAAGAGAAGAAATTGAAAGGCTGCTTGGCAGCGGTTTTGAAATCAAGAGGTAAATACTCAAGAAAAACTGGGGAAATACCTAAGAGAAGCTATTAATTATAATTAAAGATGGAAGGGGAATAATACTATGAGTAATAATCAGTCAGGGCCAAAAGCTCCCAAGGACCCTCAAAAAAAGCGAAGTGGTTTTTATATTCTGATAGATACAATTTTAGAAGCCACTGAACGTATGGAGGCAAAACCTTCCCAGGAAATTTATCTGGACGAAGGGCGGCTGGCATTTAACGCAAAGTTCGTTGGTAGTGTTGAAGATGAAACCATTCTTGAACCCTTAAAAAACTGTGAAGGTTTTCATAAAGTGGTACACAGCATAGGAATTTCCGTAACCGCTTCAGACGAGGTCGGCCCTATCGATTTTGTCTTTTATAACTATGGTAAAGTGGATAGATATGGCGGTGGAACACGGATAAAGCTGCCATGCACCAAGGATGGCTCTGAGGTTATCTTGAAGTTGGACGAGTATCAGTGGTCACAGGACGACGATGTTGTCGGTAAGCTTGCTTTTGAGTTTGAAAATCCAGGATTGACTGCAAGGGCAACGGTGAAGATTTATCTGCAGGACGGGTATGAGGTGCCGGAAATCTCAATTGACCCTCCAGTGGAATTCGGCGGCAATCTGTATAATTCCATGATTTCGAAGTCTATGTTGAATCAGGGTAATAACAGAAGGCTTAAAACTGCCATAGATAAAGCAAGAAACGGAGAAGACGTCACTATTGCTTATATCGGCGGGTCCATCACGGAGGGCGCCGGAGCAAAACCCATTCAGACAGAGTGCTATGCCTACAGGTCCTATATGAAATTCAAAGAGATGTTTGGAAAGAATGGCGGAGATAATGTTCATTATATAAAGGCAGGAGTAGGTGGAACCCCTTCGGAGTTGGGCATGGTAAGATATGACAGAGATATTCTCAGAGATGGTAAGGTAAAACCGGATATTGTTGTAGTTGAATTTGCTGTAAATGACGCAGGGGACGAGACTAATGGAGTATGCTATGAAAGCTTGATTCTGAATATACTTTCTGCTGAGAATAAGCCTGCAGTAGTCCTATTGTTCAGTGTATTCGCCAATGATTGGAATCTGCAGGAAAGGCTTTCACCAGTGGGACGACTTTATGACTTACCCATGGTAAGTTTATCTGATGCTTTGGTTGAACAGTTCAGATTAACTAAGGAGGAAGGAAACGTCATAACCAAGAGACAGTATTTTTATGACATTTATCACCCTACAAATAATGGACATGCTATAATGGCAGATACCCTTGCATATTTGTTCGAATATGCTTCAAAAAGCACTTACGATGAAGCAGAAATCATACTGGATAAAGAGCCAGCCATAGGCAGCTACTTTATGGGGGTACATCTCATAGATAAGAAGGATAATGCATGTGGAGCAGTAATAGAACAAGGAAGTTTTAAGGCTGATGATAAAGAACTTCATTACGTCGGAATGGACGATGAGCCTTTCGTCACTCCGCAATTTCCGTATAATTGGATGCATACGCCTGAATCCGGAAATGAAAGCTTCCGGTTGACAGCTACAAGCCGCAGTCTTTTGCTGGTATTTAAGGATTCCGGAAGAATTGATTTTGGCAAGGCAGATGTTTTTGTGGATGGCAAGCTTGTATTAACTGCAGATCCGCGTTTAGTAGGCTGGACTCACTGCAGCCCCGTTATTTTATACAGGGAGGAAAGCAGCAGGGAGCATCTCATCGAAATTAAGATGACAGCAGACAGCCAGGATAAATGTTTTACTATTCTTGGATTTGGATATAACTAAAGGAAATATTGAATATTCACCTATTTAGATGTCAGAAAGAAGGATGTAATATTATGAATACAGGAGATATAAACAAAGCTTCAGCCAGTAAAGTAGTATACGGGATTGTGGGCAGCGGTTGGAGAACTGAATTTTTTCTCCGTGTTGCAAAGGAACTCCCGGACAAGTTTGAGGTCTGTGGCCTGGTTACAAGAAGTGAAGAGACCGGCAATAAGCTTGAAAATACCTTTGGGATCAGGACCTTCAGAACTATTGAGGATATGCTGAAATTCACAAATCCAGGTTTTGTAGTAGTATCCGTTCCCGGCAATGTAACTCCGGCTATAATAAAAGAACTGGCGGAAAAAGGAGTTCCGGTTCTGTCGGAGACGCCTCCTGCGCCTGACTTGGAAGGCCTTATTGAATTAAATAAGCTCACGGGAAAAGGTGCCAGAATTCAGGTTGCAGAACAGTATCATCTGCAGCCCATGCATTCAGCGCGGATTGCCATTGCAAACTCCGGAAAACTGGGCGAAATAAATCACGTACAGGTTTCCTTCTCTCACGGTTATCATGGGATGAGTATAATGAGAAGGCTTTTGGGAATCGGTTTTCAAAATGCAAAAATTAATGCATTACGATTAAAGTCTGAGTTTATAGCCGGGCCGGGCAGAAACGGATTGGGAGACAGGGAAGTCATCATCGAAGGACAGCAGGAAATTGCAATTCTTGATTTTGGAGACAAGTCGGCAGTATATGATTTTGCACCGGATCAGCACCGTTCCTTTGTCCGTGGGAACCGTATTCTTGTCCGTGGAAACAGGGGAGAGATAAACAATAAGGAAGTAAGATACCTTAAGGATTTCCGCACACCGATAGAATATGAATTGATAGAAAAGAATACCGGGTTGCACGGGAATATCGAAGGTTATTTTGTTAAGGGGGTACTGGCAGGAGAAGAGTGGGTATATATCAATCCCTATATTCCTGGCAAGTTGTCTGAAGACGAAATAGCCGTTGCATCATGTCTTGAGAAAATGGATGCATATGTTAAAGGGTGCTCTGAATTTTACAGTCTCGCTGAAGCTTCTCAGGACCATTACCTTGGCCTCATGATAAGAAAAGCTCTTGATACAGGAGCCGCTGTTATAACTGAAACGCAACCCTGGGCCTATTTATAATATGGTTTCAGGGAAAAGCAACAGCTCTCAGGAAGAGAATTGATGTAATAACAGACATGGTATATCAAACATGTTTCAATACCAAATACTAATTAAAATAGATACATTCAGTTCAAAATCGGATGGTGCTATACCGTCCGATTTTTTTAACTTGGAGATGTTACAACCGGTACCAATAAAAAGTCGCATAAATTATAGTGCGATTTTTGAAAAAAGTGGAATATTACATGTTGAATTTTTGCATTCCATGCTATTATAGAGGTGACTGAGGAAAAATTTGACACATACCATCAAGGTAAGACATTGAGCAACACTTAACAATGTGGAGGAGGGATAGATATGTTTAGTAAGAAAAGTGTTGGGGGAACTGTTTTTAATAAGGAGATTAAAGGAACATCCAATAATGGAAGGAAGAAAATATTAGCCAGGTTAGTTTCAGGTATTGTTTTTATGTGTGTTTGTACATTCATGTTTTCAGGATGTGCTGTCTTCCCTAAGGAAGAGGAGGCACTTGCACCGCCATTGGTAGAACCGGAAAAGGTTGTGTACGATGAGATGGAGGTAAAGAAGGGGAATATCGAAATCAGTGTAAAGGGTACTGCCACCTTTGAATCCGCTTCCCTGTCATATGAGTCTTTCAAGTATGGAGTTTCATACCTGAAGAGTATAAATGTCAAACTGGGAGATAAGGTTAAAGCTGGTCAGGTTCTTGCAGAACAGGAAACAGACAGCTTAAAGAATGATTTGTTAAAAAGGCAGTATAAGCTCCAGCTCGATCAATTAACCTATGAAAGAATCCAAAATAATCTAAACAATGCAACTGATGATAAGACCAAGCTTGATTTAAATCTTCAGCTTGAACAGCAGAATATAAACATACAAATGGACAAGATAGATGCTGAGGAGGCCCAGAAAAGTATAGACCGTTCTCAACTCAAAGCATCCATATCAGGTACAGTTACATACATAACCGAGGACTTGAATCCCGGGGATAGGATTACACCTAACAAAAATATTATTACCATCGCAGATCCGAACACACTCGAACTCTTATATACAGGAAACGACGGTGATAAATTTAATATTGGTGCCAAGGTTGATGTGGATTATAACGGCAAAAAATATGCAGGAGAGGTTGTGAAGGATGGCCCGAACGTTCCTGCAGATGCAAGCCAGACAGCCAAGAAGGGTATAAAAATGAAACTGGATTCTGGGCCGGCTGATGTTGTGATGGGAGATCAGGCATATATCACTCTTGTTCTTCAGAAGAAGGAAAACGTAATCGTTATACCGAGTTCAGAGCTCCGTAAAGCAGACGGCAGAAAATATGTCGAAATGCTGGACAAGGGACTTAGAGTACAGAGGAATGTAGAAACAGGACTTGAAAATGCGACTGAAGTTGAAATAGTAAATGGACTTAACGAAGGGGAGAAAATATTAAAGTAAGAGGGGGTGACAATAATTGTTGTTAATGGTATATAAGAAAATATCAAA
>JAUZPH010000171.1 GCA_030706065.1 Bacillota bacterium
CGGTATACCTCATCATAACGAAGGGGAGGTATTTCCCTGTTTTCTTTTGGACTGAGGCCTTCAAGTATGGCTATCCTGGCATGGATTATAAACCTGTCTACCTGTGCCTTTTTTATGGTAGTAACAAAGTTCACCATATCCTCATACCTGTCAAAAAGTGTTCTTGTAAAGGTCTCTGGAAGTACATTCCTTCCTTCGATACCTATCCGATGTTTTACCGTTACAGGCTTCGTCGTTGCTTTTCTCATGGCCTCCAGCATATCATGGACAAGCTCCGGGTAGGCCATTAGGGCAGCACCCATACAGTTTCCGGATACTCTGTCTGAAGGGCAGCCCACGTTCAGGTTGATTTCATCATAATCCCAGTCCTCAGCAAGCCTTACAGCCTCGTATACCTCCTCCGGGCTGCTTCCGGCTATCTGCAGCGCCACCGGTTTTTCCTCCGGGCTGAAATCCAGCAGTTTATTTCTGTCACCGTGAAGTATTGCCTGGCAGGTTATCATCTCGGTGTACAGGAGGGCTTTTGAGGTAAGAATTCTGGAAAAGTACCTGAAATGCCTGTCGGTTTTATCTACCATCGGGGCTATGCTTACCATCGGGGATGGTGTCTGTGATAAATATTCATCCATATGTCATTCTCCTCTGCGAATATGTTCAAAACGAAAATAATAATTATCAAGTCTCAAGTCACATATTGTTAGTATAGCACAAAGATAAAAAATCGAGTCAATAACCTTCTCATATTGCTGTACTGCTTAATTTTTACAGGGATTTTATGATATAATAAGATGTATCACTTAAACCTAAATAAATTCTGAAAATGGGAAAATAGTGAGCGTAACTTGATTTTACCCAGTGACAAATTCGAATAAAAATCATATATCTATTTAGGTTAAATTTGATTCTTTGTATGATAGGGCTATAAATAGGCAGTTTTGTACATAATTTAGAATAACCTCCGGTTCATACTGAAAAAGAAGGGTGGTGAGGGCCGTTATATACATCATGTAACGGCATCGGTTTATGAAAAAGGGTTTGGATTATTATATTGAGCAGAAAGAGAAGAATGAGAAGCTGGTACTTGCTCTTAAGAAAGATATATCAAAGGTTTCATATTTAAGACTGGCGGACTTTGTCCTTGGTCTGGGGACTTCCATCTATACGTACACTTTGGGGCAGTATGCCATATTTGGAGCCGTTACTCTGCTTTGGATCGGTCTCTTCATTTATTTGATAAAACTGCATGAAGTGCTTCTTGACAAGAAAAGCTTTGCGGAAGCGCTGATAAGTATAAACAGCAGAGGCATTGACAGGATAAAAGGAACCTGGAATACCTTTAAAGATGACGGAAAGGAATTTACCGAAACCGAGCACCCCTACTGCACGGATTTGGATATAACAGGTCACAGTTCGCTTTTTCAGTGGACCAACACCTCTTTTACATATATGGGCAGGCTGAGGCTCAGGGATTATCTGCTGAATCCTCTAAAAGACAAGCTGCTTATTAAGAAGCGGCAGGAGGCTGTAAGGGAATTATCCGGGGAAATTGAATGGAGGCAGCAGCTAAATGCCGAGGGAATGTTGATATCTGAAAAGTCCAGGGATCCCAAGGAACTTCTTCAATGGGTAAGTACCCCGGTGGAAAAGGGAAGTATTGTGTCTCTTATAGTCACTAATATCCTTACACTGACTATTCTCACAGCAATTTTTCTGGTGGCCTTTACCAGACTGTTATCCTATAAATATCTGTTATTAGCTGCAGCTGTAAATTTTCTTGTTTTGGCATTGGGCAGCAGGAAAAGGAATGAAAATCTGGATACGGTACATAAATACAAGGACGGCATCAGGGTCTATGAGAGAATGATAAAGTCGATAGAAGACAAGGAATTTAAATCTGAAGCGGCTGAGGAGCTGAAAAGAAGATTTGAGACTGAAAACAAGGTGAAAGCCTCGGTGGTAATCCGGGAGTTGAAGGCCGTTGCAGATCTTCTGGCGGACAGGGCCAATATGGCTTATATAATAATCGATATAATGTTTCTTTGGGACTACCGTACTGAACGGATGCTTAAAAAGTGGAAATCAAACTATGGAAGGTATTTTGAAGGCTGGCTGGAAGCCCTGGGAGAAGTAGAAGCCCTATGCAGCCTGTCCAACATCGCCTTTGAGAACGAAAAGTGGTGTTTTCCGGAAATTGGCGCAGGAGGACCGGTTCTGCAGGCGGAGAATTTGGGCCACCCGCTCTTAGGTGATAAGAGAGTCTGCAATGATATAACCATAAAGGAAAAGGGCAGTGTTGTGCTTATAACGGGTTCAAATATGTCCGGAAAGAGCACCTTCCTGAGAACGGTAGGTATAAACCTCATATTGAGCTACTGCGGTGCCCCGGTATGTGCCTCAGGCTTCAAATGTTCGCTGATGGAGGTATATACCTGTATGAGGGTCAGTGACAACCTTGAAAAGAGTATATCTTCTTTCTATGCAGAGATTCTGCGGATAAAGATGATTGTGAATGCCTCCAGAGAAAACATTAATATCTTTTTCCTGCTTGACGAGATATTTAAAGGAACAAATTCCATCGACAGACATCAGGGAGCGAAAGTTCTGATAAAGCAGTTAAGCCGATGCGGTGCCTCAGGGCTTGTATCAACCCATGACCTGGAGCTTGGCGAGATGGAGAAGGAATCCCCCAGGATTTTCAACTACAATTTCCAGGAATACTATGAAGCCGGAGAACTGAGGTTCGATTACCGGCTTAGGAAGGGAATATCCCAAACCAGAAATGCCATGCATATTATCAGGCTTGCAGGTATAGATATAGAATAGTTTTTGAAAGGATGATGATTGATGATAGATATTTTTCAGGTTGACGCTTTTACTGATGAGCCATTTAAGGGAAATCCGGCGGCAGTATGTCTGCTTGCAGAACCGAAATCCGAGGAATGGATGCAGTCCGTAGCCATGGAAATGAATCTTTCCGAAACAGCCTTTCTTCTGAAGGAAGGGGATGGCTTCAGGCTTAGATGGTTCACTCCATCCATGGAAATCGACCTCTGCGGCCATGCTACTCTGGCTAGTGCCCACACCCTCTGGGAAAACGGATATCTGGATAAGGCTGAAGAGGCCAGATTTTACACTAAAAGCGGCTTGTTGACTGCAAAATATGAGGATGGATGGTTGGAACTCAACTTCCCTGCTGCGGTGGAGGAGGCATGTAATATACCTGAGGGACTGAAGGAAGCACTGGGTGTGCAGCCAATATATTCGGGCAGGAGTGGAAAAAACTATTTGGTGGAAGTGGAGTCGGAAGAAGTAGTAAGAAGGCTTTCTCCAAACTTTACGAGATTGCTGGATATAGATATGCATGGTGTAATTGTAACAAGCAGATCAAGTTCCAAAGACTATGATTTTATTTCAAGATTTTTCGCACCGGAAATAGGAATTTTCGAAGACCCCGTAACAGGCTCCGCCCATTGCTGCCTTGCACCATACTGGAGCAGCAAGCTTGGAAAGACCAGCTTTAATGCTTATCAGGCATCGGAACGGGGAGGCTTCCTGAAGGTAGTACTGGACGGGGACCGTGTGAACCTGAAGGGTCAGGCAGTTACTGTGCTGAGAGGGAAGCTTTATTAGGGACGGTTCACAACTTTACCACAGGTAATAAAAAAGGCTGCCGTATTTTATAGTATACCGGCGGCCTCTTAAATTCCTGGAGATTTTCTTAATATATTTTGTTTATGATAAAGCCTTCCTTGTTAAATGCATCGATAATTTGGGCAACATGAGCATGTCCGTTTGTTTCAACGGTCACTTCAAGCTGAACCTGCATGAACCTATAGGCAGTTTTATACTGGTTATGATCCAGCTTTATAATATTTGCTCCGGTTTTAGCCAGTATGTCACATACGGTTACAAGCTGCCCTGGCTTGTCTGCTAATTCCATAGTAAAACAGAATATTCGCCCTCTTGAAACCAATCCGCGATTTATAAGAGAAGAAATGGTTAAAACATCTATATTGCCGCCGCTTACAACACAGGCCACCTTTTTATCCTTCTCCGTCAGCCTTTTTAACCCTGCCAGAGGAAGTACTCCTGCATTTTCGGCAATAAGCTTGTGCTTTTCCAGGAGAATCAGGAAGGATTCCATGAGTTCATAATCTGAAACAGTGATTATATCATCTACATATTCCTTGATCAATTTATAAGTCAGCTCACCGGGTTTTTTTACTGCAGCACCGTCAGCTATGGTTTTTACCGTATCCAAATCTATGATTCTGTCGCTGTCCAATGAAAGCCTCATTGAAGGCGACCCTTCAGGTTCAACTCCGATAACCTTGATATTAGGATTTATTGACTTTGCTGCCACGGCTATTCCGCTCAGCAGCCCACCGCCACCTACTGCAGCCAGAATATAATCAACATCCTTAAGCTCGTCCAGTATTTCTAAAGCAATTGTACCCTGTCCGGCAATTACATCCGGATCATCAAAGGGATGAATAAAGATATAACCATTCTCCTTCTCAAGTTCCCTGGCATATTTATAGGCTTCATCATAGATGTCGCCGTAGAGTATAACCTCGGCACCATAATTTCTGGTAGCCTCAACCTTGATAAGCGGTGTGGTTTTTGGCATGACAATTACTGCCGGTGCGCCGAGTTTTTGGGCTGCAAAGGCAACTCCCTGTGCATGGTTTCCGGCAGAAGAGGCAATGAGTCCCCGGTTCCTCTCGCCTTCACTCAACTTACTGATCTTGTTATATGCACCTCTTATCTTAAAGGCACCTGTATTCTGAAGGTTTTCCGGTTTTATATATACCTGGTTTCCGCTTTCACTGCTGAAAATTCTGCTGTGAAAAAGCTTTGTATCTTTTATAATGCCATTCAACCTGTTTTTGGCTTCCATTACGTCGGACAAGCTGCAAATTTTGTCTGCATCAGAATTATTTTGTGTTGTAAGTGTCATCATCAATGTTACCCCTTTCTTCAAGCAAAAGGCCTATGTTCATTTACATATATAAAAATATATGTCCCCTGCATGATATCATGAATACTACAGATGCGGAAATTTAAACCTTCAGTATTCGCCGGAGAAAATATCGAATCTTCACCGATTTTTCGTAGGCGATAAATTCAGATATAAATTTTCGCATCTATAATTCCAACAAATCTTATTTTAATCCTTAACATCAAGAAACTTCAATACCCTATGGGGACGGTTCACAATTTTCCTTGGTTTTCTTGGGGACGGTTCACTTTTTTTCTCAGATAAGGATGCATGTCCATTTATTATTTTCTCGAATAGACAAGCCGCAACCAACCATTTAGCTGCGGCAGTTAATAAGTTGAATAATTGTGAACCGTCCCCTACAGCACCTCGGCTACTTTATCAGGATCCGTAATGGGCTCAAAGCAGCCGATTTCTCCACATACATATATTGTGGTCTTCCCCTCCAGTCTTTCATAGCCGTTGTAGAACTCATTAATATCTGAGAGCTGTTTTTCATCTTCCTTTAACATGATTGTAGCCAGAGGATTATAATCTTTATCTATTATTGATATGGCACGTTCCACATAGGTGTCTCTGCGTGCTCCGCATATTACCACATTTCTCGGCCGCATACTGTAAAGCAGTGCAATAACGGATAATGTATGAACCGACGGCATATGGTCTATATTTCCTCCAAAGCATTCCAGAGTCCTCTCTGCAATCTCCTTATATCTGTCCTCATAGGTCATCTCCGACAAGCGCATAAGGTTATAAGCCGCAGCAGAATTTCCTGAGGGTATTGCCCCGTCATATATCTCCTTTGGCCTCATTAACAGTTCCTCCGCATCGCTGCCGTATAAGAAGAACCCACCTTCCTTGTCATCGTAAAATAACCTGATCATTTCCTCTGTTAAATCCACTGCCCGCTTCAGATATTCTTTATTAAAGGTACATTCGTATAACTCAATAAGGCTCCAGGTTAAAAAAGCATAATCATCCAAATATGCCTTAATGGCAGTTTCTCCGTCACGATAGCGTGCAAGAAGTCTGCCTTCATTATCTATCAGTCGGTCTAAAATGAATTGTATGGCTTTTTCGGAAGCATCAACAAAACTATTTATGCCTAAGGCTCTGCCAGCCATTGCGAAGGCTGCAGCCATAAGGCCATTCCATGAAGTCAGTATCTTGGTATCCTTAAAGGGGTGAACTCTTTTTTCGCGCTGTATGAAGAGCTTATTAATCGAGGACTTTAATTCATCATGCAGCTCCGTATCCTCAAAAAGATTATCTAAATCAGTTTTAATAAGGTTGGGGATACTTTTACCCTCAAAATTGCCCCGCTCGGTTATATCATAGAAGTTTGAAAATTGTGAACCGTCCCCATCGTCCCCGCCCAGAACCTCGTTGACCTCATCAGGGGACCAAACATAGAATTTACCTTCCACTCCTTCCGAATCGGCATCTTCGGCTGAGTAAAAACCGCCCTCAGGTGAGACCATGTTCAGCAGTACATACTCACCTATCTGAAGAACAACCTCCCGGTAAAGATCCTTCTTTGTGATTGTGTATGCTTCAGTATATGCCATCATAAGCAGGGCATTATCATATAACATTTTTTCAAAGTGTGGGACAAGCCACTTCTTGTCAGTGGAATATCTGGAAAAGCCGCCGCCGATGTGATCAAATATTCCTCCTTTGTACATGTGAGCTAATGTTTTCTCAACCATGTCCAGTGCCTCAACCTTGTTGTACAGCTTCCAGTATCTCATAAGGAACAGCAGTACATGTGGCGTTGGGAATTTTGGTGAGGTGCTGAAACCGCCAAACTTCGGTTCGAAGTTTTGCCTTAGTTCCCTGTAGGCTTTATGCAGCACCTCTTCATTCAGTTTCCCGGAATCACTTGCAAACACCGCTTCATGTACTTTTTCAGTGATGTGCTCGCTAGATACCGTCAGCTTTGAACTATCTTTTCTCCATTCCTCCGAGATATATGTCAGAAGAGATATTAGGCCGGGACGGCCATATGCGTCATGTTTTGGGAAATAGGTACCTGCATGGAAGGGCTTTTTGTCCGGAGTCATAAATATTGTAAGGGGCCAGCCTCCGCTGCCGGTTATAGCCTGGCAGAATCCCATGTATATGGCATCGATATCCGGCCGCTCCTCACGGTCAACTTTTATTGAAACAAAATTATCGTTCAATACTTTTGCTACTTCCTCATCTTCAAAGGATTCCCGCTCCATAACGTGGCACCAATGACAGGTCGAGTATCCAATGCTTAGAAATACCGGCAAGTTAAGTGATTTTGCTTTGGAAAATGCCTCATCACCCCATGGATACCAGTTTACAGGGTTATGAGCATGCTGCAGGAGATAGGGAGACTTTTCATTAATCAATTTATTTTCACTCATATTTTCTCACTCCATTTACATAACATAATTTTTATCTTTCCCGTAAAGATATATAATATGAGGGGACGGTTCACAATTTATTAACCCATCATTAAGCGAATTTTTTGATAAGCTTGTTTGATAATATGGGTTAATTGTGAACCGTCCCCGATTTTACCGATTTTAC
>JAUZPH010000172.1 GCA_030706065.1 Bacillota bacterium
AAGGGCAAAACTGGGCCTAACAAGGTCATGTGCATGGGGGAGCCCGGCAGGATACAGGAATTGTACGGAAAAGTAACAGGGGACAAGTTAAATGACCTCAATATTTACCCATCGAAGCCGACATATCTTGAGATTATGCCAAAGGAAGCTTCCAAAACCTCTGCCATTGAATTCTTATGCAGAAGATTTGATTTACAGAGCACGGAAATAATTGCCGTTGGGGATAACTACAATGATGTTGACATGATCAAGTTTGCTGGCCTGGGGGTTGCCATGGGCAATGCACCGGACCCGGTGAAGCAGTCTGCAGATGCTGTAACTCTCTCAAATGATGAGGATGGTGTTGCAGTGGTAATAGAGAAATACGTTTTATCCCTATAAAATTGGAACTGAAAAGAAGAGGACTATCCACAAATTCAGCCGTATACAGGCAGAATTTGTGGATAGTTTTTTTGCTGTTGTGGATTTTTTTGATATCCATGAATTATGCGGAGTCTACTGCCAGTACCAATCCAATATTGAAGAAAGTTCTCAAGTACTGTAGAATTAATAATATATTTGTCTGCAAGGAGGGTATAATGATGGAGCTTGATGTAGTAGAGGAAAGCAGAAGATTTCTGACAGGATATCTGGATGGAAAGGAGTGCGGCTACGAGGTAATTCACCCGTGGAGGAAGGACGTGAGGTATATAATTATGCATTCTCTTCGAGTACATGCTTATGCGGTAAAGATTGCAGAAAATCAACCGACAAGGTTATCCGAAGGGGATAGAATAATACTTGAGGCTGCGGCAATTCTTCATGATATAGGCAAGCACAAGATTAAAAAAGGACATGCCTATGTGAGTACGGAGGTAGTACAGAATTGGCTGAAAGATAATCCGGGAATATCAGAAAAAATCGGTAATACCGATAAACTGCTGAGAGTTATTGAAGGCCATTCCGACAAGGACCACCCGGAATCAGAGATTTGTTCCGCTATCCTGAAGGATGCGGATATTTTGGATGAAATAGGAGTGCTGTCAATATTCATGACCTCCAACCGTCTGGACAGAACATCACCTTTTTTCTTTAATGAACTCCTGGAGAGAACTGAAACCTTTGAAGTGGACTATTGTCTGGAACATATGAACAAGCTGAATACCGAATACGGCAGAAAGCTCCTGAGAGACAAGATGGATTTCATAGAAAAGTTCAGCAGGCAGCTAAGCCTGGAGCTGGAGGGCACCGAAGAGGTTTATGAAAGTTTGAGATAAAAATGAAAAAAATTGTACTATGAAAAAAGCCGGAAACAGTTACGCTCCGGCTGACTTCATTACATTTTGCCATTGGCCATATCTCTGCAGTCATCTGCACAGGCTTTGCAGACATCTGCACATTTCTTGCAGTGACTGTCCTGGAACATGTCACATTCTCTTGCACATTCAGCACATATAGTAGCACAGAGTCCACACAGAGGTTTTGCATGTTTGGCACCCATGGACATGAAAGCAGCGGCTTCTCTGCAAATGGAAGCGCACTCCAGAAGCATGCTCATACAGGATCTCCTTTTATCTACATCTGCTTCATTCATACAGGCCTTCAGGCACTCGTAGCAGGCCTGGGAACATTTTGTGCATGCATCTATACATGCCTGAACAGAACTGATTCTTTCTTCAGTAACTAATCCCATTAAAATCATTCCTTCCCCTTTAATTTGTTTCGTGAATATTATTTGCAAAAAAGGCTCCTTAATTCATATAAATTAGTTTAAAATTTATTATATACAGGGATTGACTCTCCTGTAACAGCAGGGTTTAGTATATAACCAAGGCCTTAACAATAATATTGCGCGCTGGAAATATGTGCACATAGGTGGTGTTAAAAGCATGTTCAAGATCGGTGACTTTGCAAGACTGAACAAGGTGACTATAAAGACTTTAAGGCATTACGACAGTATAGGCTTGCTGCAGCCTGAGACCATAGACCCCTTTACAAGCTACAGGTATTATTCCGCCAATCAGATGCCGGTATTGAACCGGATACTGTCCTTGAAGGATGTGGGCTTCTCTTTGGAAGAGATAGGCATGATTCTGAAGAAGAATTTGGAGCCGGATGAGATCAAAACCTTGCTTGAACTGAAGTATTCGGAAATAGACAGCAGGATCAAGCTTGAACAGGCCAGGTTGTCACGTATTGAAACCTTAATAAAAAATTTTTATGGGGAGGCATATATTATGAAGTATGATGTTGTTATAAAAAGTATTGACTCCATGAAGGTTGCTGCACTAAGAGACTTTATCCCGGGCTACAGCGAGCAGGGACATTTATGGGAGGAGCTCGGTGAGCATATCAATAAGCATAACGTAAAGATAGTACCGCCATGCATGGCAATTTATCATGATGCAGGCAATAAGGAAGAAATGGTGGATGCAGAAGTGGTTGAGCCCATAGTAGGGGAGCTGCCTGAGACTGGAAGGATAAAAGTAAAGGACTTGGAGGCTGTAGAGCAGATGGCATGCGTTGTTCACCAGGGCCCATTCCAAACCTTGGATGCAGCTTACGCCGCTGTATTAAAGTGGATTGAAGAGAACGGATATAAGATAACCGGCCCGCAAAGAGAACTGTATCTGAAGGGTGAATGGATGACTGAGGATCCAAATGAATATGTCACTGAACTGCAGTTTCCGATAGGCAGATAGAGAAACGGTTAACCGCGTACCTCATGGTACGCGGTATTTATCGGGATATAGGTATAATTAAGTTGCTAGGAGGTAAAGAGCATTGGACTCGTCATGGGAAAGAATACAGCCATATATAGAAGTAGACAGGATTACAGCAGAGAAGATGCTTTCAAAGGTCAGACCCCATAAGAAGATACAGGAAATGGGACTCATAAAAAAGGGGTTAAGAAACAGTAATTATTATATAGATTATGAGGACTGCAGGCTGCTGCTGCGTATATATGGTACCGGAGATGACTGGTATAGAAAGGAAAGAGCTGTATATGAACATATAAAGGGCAAGGTTTCGGTGCCTGAACTGCTTTACATGGAGGAACAACATGAGATAATTGACAAGCCATACGCCATATTCGAATATGTGAGCGGCCCGACCTTGGATGAATTTTTGCTCCAGAGTAAACATGACAGGAAGCTGATGCAGATTATAGGAAGAAATCTGGCATTGATACATGAGACACATTATACAGAAGTGGGATTTTTCGACGCTGATTTAAAGGTTTCGGTGAGGCTGCCGGATTTGCAGCAGTGGTATGCCATGTTTTTGAAAGGTAATGCCGCAAAGAAACTGGGAGACAGGCTGACAGAGGACATACTCAATTATGTAAGGAAGAATGAAATAAATATAAGGCGTATTGAGGAGCGGATAGCCTTTGTACATAATGATTTTCGCCCTATCAATATAATAGTAAAGGGAGATGTCCCATATATTATAGACTGGGAGGGTTCAATGGCTGGACATGTACTTGGTGATATAGGACAATTTCTGAGAATTGAGGCGCAGGTACCGGCTGAACTGGAGCGGGTATTTATCGGCTCATACAACGATACCTCCGGAAACAGGCTTCCCGAAGACTACAAGGAACTGGCAAGGCTGAGGGATCTGGTCAACCTTTTGCAGATGCTCAACACTGAATATGATTTGAAGAATAAGGATAGAGATGTGATAAAAATGATAAGAAGTATATGTTCCGGAAGGAAAGGATAAAAGGCCTGATGTTTTACACCGGGCCTTTTACTGCATTTCGATATACTATTTGCTAAAATAATCTGTTCTCAACAGCTTATCTGAAATATCAAAGGAAGCCTGAATACTTTGAAGCACCTCAGAGCTTAGATTTTCCTTACCCTTGATAGTGCCATCAGCCAGTAATGCAAAATCCCTGTTAGTGTTAAGCAGGTTTCTGCCGAGGGCCGAATTGTTATATTTGGAGGAATCTATACCTAAAGTATAAGCAAGGGTTGGAAGTACATCTATTTCTCCGCCCTGTACTTTTAGTTCCTTTCCCTCCATGCCCTTATGGTAAATAATAAAAGGTATCCTTTTATCGTTGTTCCACCACGATTCCTGAGGCTGTATCTTTGCAACGGTATCGCCAAAATACTTGTGAACTCCGCAGTGGTCTCCATAGATAACTATTGTCGTATTATCAAGCACTCCTGACGTATCCAAACCGTCTATAAATGCTCCAATTTGCTTGTCCGTATAACTGACACTCTGGAAATACCCGCCCATATAGGTTTTATCAAAGTCTGAAGGAAGCTTCAGGTTTTTAAATTTCTCCGGCATTTCAAAAGGTGTATGGGAGGTACTTGTTACCATAAAATAATAAAAGGGTGAGTTTTGGTTTTCAGCCATACTGCCAACCTGTCTGAAGAAAGATTCATCGGTTAAACCCATCCCGAAGGTATCCCTGTGGTCAAAGGAATTTATATCTTTGAATTCATCGAAGCCAAAGTGGCTTAACGCTGTCTCAACATTCCAGTAGTAGCCGTAGTCTGAATGCAGCGCCTTGGTGGCATACCCCTTTTCTTTCAGCAATTCTGGTAGGGTTATGTAATTATTGGCAGGGAATCTGAAAAAGGTACCGCCCCTTCTTGCAGGGTAAATGGAGGCATTTATCATCAGATCCGCATCCGCACTGTTCCCGTTGTTTACCTGTTCGTAGAAGTTTGAGAAATACAAGCTGTTTTTCAGAAGCTTATTTAAATTAGGCGTAATTTCCTGATTATCATACTTTTGGCCAACAACGAAGTTCTCAAGGGATTCAACCTGAATTACAACAAGGTTTTGGCCGGAGAAGATTCCCTTGTACTGATTATCAGGAAGATTCTCGTTTTTGATTTCAAACCATTTCTTTATTTCAGCTTCATCTTTTTCACTCAGGGAATATGGAATATGGTCGCTTACATACATAAAACTGTCATACACGTGGTAGCCAAGTGGTGATAAAAACCTCATAGTTGAAAAAGGTATAAACTGGGTTTTGAACATCATAGGGCCGTCATAATTTGTGCCGTTATAATCAAATATAAGATGAAGGAACAGAATGCAGCCGAAGGAAAAGGCAAATAGAACTGTAAACACGCCTCTGGCCTTTTCTTTATATTTATAAGCTTTATTAAGAAACAATGCCAGGATAATAACGGGTAATAAGTCAACAACGAAAATTATATCTACGGGCCTGAACATTGATATGATACTGTCGGACAAATTGTTTAGATTTTTTACTTCACTGAACAAATATAGACTCATAAATGATTTGAAGCCTCGGTAGTACCACAGGTCTCCTATGAGTAAAACGGAAAATAGGATATTGAAAATTACAAAAAACCACAGGCGGGCCCTCTTGTTCATTAGAAACGCAAAGCTCAGAAACAAGAGGAGAAATAGTATATGACTGTAGGAATAAACAAGGTTAAGGACATTAACTTTTAACTTTGAAGAACCGCTGCTTTCCACAATATTCACAAAAAAAGTTGATTTTAAAAGAAGCAGTACAAAGGTTATGACTGCCATTTTATCATGCAGCACATAGGATAATCTGCTCTTGAGTATTCCTTTTTTTACCTTTCCAGGTTTTATAGTTGAATTCATAAAATCTCCCCATTACAAAATTGATTGATATAAACCTTAATGTATCAGCTTAAATAGTTAAAGTCAACAAAATTAACATTAGTGATATTTATTGTAAAACTGGGATGGATATTATATAATTTATCTGAAATTAGCTGAATTAGTATGTGCTTACAAAGATGTTCGGGGGGGAATTGCAATGAAAACAGCGGTCTTGATTCCATGCTATAATGAGGAGCTTACCATAGCAAAAGTAATACAGGATTTTAAGAGGGAGCTGCCGGATGCGGAGATTTATGTATATGATAACAACTCAAAGGACAAAACCGCTGAAATTGCACAGGCAAATGGTGCCATAGTAAGAAGGGAATACCGGCAGGGAAAGGGCAATGTAGTTCGTTCCATGTTCATGGATATAGAGGCTGACTGCTATGTCATGGTAGATGGCGATGATACCTATCCGGTAGAATTTGTACATGACCTGATAAGGCCAATCATGAACAAGGAGGCTAATATGGTCATCGGAGACAGGCTCTCGAACGGCACATACAAAAGCGAGAATAACAGGGCTTTTCATAACCTTGGCAATCAAATGGTCCGCGTCCTTATAAACAAGCTCTTCCATAATAATATAAAGGATATGATGACTGGATACCGCAGCTTTGATAAAGAATTTGTAAAATCCATGCCGGTGCTGAGCAGCGGGTTTGAAATTGAGACAGAAATGACTATTCACGCATTGGACAAGCGGTTTATTTTGAGAGAAGTTCCTATCGTATATAGGGACAGGCCTGAAGGAAGCTTCTCAAAATTAAGTACCTTTAATGATGGTGTGAAAGTATTAAAGACGATATTTATGTTGTTCAAGGATTATAAGCCTCTGATATTTTTCAGTATGTGGTCTTTTGTACTGGCACTGCTGGGCCTGCTTGTGGGCCTTCCGGTAATTATGGAATTCATCCGGTACAGATACATTTATAAGGTTCCGTCTGCAATACTGGCTGTTGGCCTGGGGGTTTTGTCCATGCTGTTCCTGTGCTGCGGACTGATTCTCGATACCGTAGTAAAGCAGAACAAGAGAATATATGAACTTAATATACATGAAATAAGGAGGAGACTGAACTCGGAAAATAACGAGAATCAGATAAAAGCTTCCAAGAGTTTTATAGCTTGAGACATTTAAAAGGGACCTGGATAGCCAAGTCCCTTTTACTATTTTTTGCTATGATGAATGCCCCGATAGAAATGACTAACGTTCCGACTATGGTGTTTTTGAGTAAGGGCTTCGTAAAGTTAAGATAACAGCTGATAACCACCAGAATATAGCTTAAACTACTCCAGCAGTTTGATAAATCTGGTGTTTTCAAATTTTTTTGCGAAATATGCCGCTGCAAAGATTATAACTAAAGGCATTGCAGGGTAGAAGTATCTAGGACAGTCATAGAAGGGTAGATATGCCGCAATAAAGTAAATAATAGTACCAATGAGTGCTGCCCCCATTTTATTTCTCCTCTTGTCTTTATAGTAGAAATACATACCCAGTCCAGCCAGTATCAAAACAATAAAATGAATTGCATATACAGGAATAAAACCGACTCCTAGTATGGTGACCCAGTAAAAGGGGGCGCCAAACTGACATACACTCTTCCCCACTGTATACCACAGAAAGTATTGTATCGGATGCTTTGGTACAAGATTTTTCAACCTGTATATAGACTGAGCCACATTCGAGGCATTGCCTTCAATTTCCGTCTTTCCATAAGGAAACTGTGAGTAATCCAGGCCATCGGTACTATTGCTGCTTGAATTATAAAGTATTTAAGTTCCCTGAAGCATGGGATTGCCTGTTGCAAGGGTCAAAGGTATAAAACGGTGGAAAATCTTATAGTTTCTGACCCACCAAGGGCTTAAGATAGTGCAGAATATTACTGTAACTACGGCAGTATATTTTATAAT
>JAUZPH010000173.1 GCA_030706065.1 Bacillota bacterium
GTGTAAAATAGCCTAAGGCTTGGCTCATTATGACCGAAAATGAAGCCGAGAGGAGACTTTATATCCAAGCTTGGACATGCCTCCAGGGCTTTCTCAAGCAAAATATGACCAAGGCCAAGGCCTCTGCAGTTTTCCTTAACATATATACTAAGTTCTGCAGTATGGTTATATGCCGGCCTTCCGTAGAAGGATTGAAAGCTGAGCCACCCGCATATTTCACCCTTTCTTTCCGCCACCCACATAGGCCTGAACCCTGAACTGTGGTCGTAAAACCACTTTTCCCTGCTTGCAGCGGAAACCGGCTCCAGGTCTGCAGTAACCATCCTCCCTGGAATGGTGGAGTTGTAAATTTCCACAATTGCAGGTAAATCCTCTATAACCGCATCTCTGATTGTAACAATACTCTTATCCTTCAATTCAATTGACATCCGATCACCCCATATATAAATCAAGTATAGAAAAATTCACATTGCAACATTATAACATTGTATGGGGGATTTTGCTACAGTCAAACGCTGCAGTCTATTCAAAAGGGAAGTGATATTTGTCCAAATGGAATTCCTTTTTCAACGCTGCGATATCCTTCTGTAGGGCCGTATTCACCGGTACTCCTTTGTCCTTTCTATATAGCCAGGTCTCATACTCCTTTTCTCCGGCGGTAAATATCCTGCCCTGTCCCGGAGCCCTTTTCGAATTTCTGAGCGTTCTCAGTATATCACCGGTAATTTTCTTAAAACTGCTTAGCTCTGTAAAACTTTCAATTTTTATGGCTATGAAGAAGTGGCCGAGGTGATAAGGGATTTTTGATCCGTCTCCGGCAAGTCCATTCAGAGCCTTCAGGAAGGAGCCGGCCTGAAGTGCCGCTGACAGTATCTCCACAACAGTAGCATACCCGTAACCCTTATAGCCTGCGGTTTCCTCGCCTATTCCGCCAAGGGGTGTCAGTGCAGCAGTACCTTTAACCAAATCCTTTAAAACTTCATGAGTATCGGTCCTGGCATTGCCCTGTTCATCGATTACCCAGCCTATGGGCAGTTCTTTTCCCATGCGGTCGTATAGCTCAATCTTCCCTCTTTGAGTTATAGAGGTTGCACAATCCAGAAAGAAGGGGAAATCTTCATCGGAAGGCAGGGCAAAGGTCAGGGGATTGGTACCAAGCATGTTTTCCACACCAAAGGTAGGGGCTATTGAAGACCTGGCATTGGTACCGGTAATCCCTATCATCCCGGCATCAGCTGCCATGAGGGCATAGTAGCCTGCAATGCCGTAGTGCGAGGAATTTCTCACAGCAACCATACCCATACCATACATCTTTGCCTTTTCAATGGCCATAGTCATGGCTTTTTTAGCAATAACATGGCCCATTCCATCGTGGCCGTCTACCACAGCCGCGGCCATGTTATCCCGGACTACCTCGAAAACCGTCTTTGTATTCAGGATTCCTTCCTTTATCCTGTCGATATATATAGGCTTCAATCTCCCGATACCGTGAGAATCTATTCCCCTCTTATCCGCTGCAATCAGTACCTCTGAACATACCGACGCGTCCTCTTCCGGAACTCCGGCAGCGATAAAAACATCCTTCATAAAGTTGTACATAGTATCAAAGTCTATCCAGAATATATTGTCTTCCACCTGTCAACACCAACCTTTATAATTCTGTTTTTTCCATTGGAACTCTGGTAAGTACAAGACCTCCTATTATGAAAAGTATTATAAGGCTGAATACACCATTGTTTACTCTGCCGGTGACCTGAGTTATGAAACCAACCATGGCCGGCCCCATTATAGCTGCAAATTTACCGAAAATATTGTAAAAGCCAAAGAACTCATTTGAATTTTCTTTTGGTACCAGCTTGCTGAAGTAAGAGCGGCTGAGGGCTTGAAGCCCGCCCTGTGATGTTCCCACCAGCATTGCCAGTATCCAGTAATCTGTCTCTGTTCTCAAAAAGTATGCATATATGCATATGAATATATACATTGATATTCCAACATACAGCATAGTCTTTCCCCTGAACCTCTCAGAGAGCTTGCCATATAAAAGTGCAAAGGGGAAGGCTACGAATTGTGTTACCAAGAGTATCAGAAGTAATGTTAGGCTGTCTATTCCCATATCGGAGCCATAGGCCGTTGCCATCTTTATTATGGTATCTACACCGTCAATGTAGAAGAAATATGCCAGAAGGAATAGGAAGGCTCCACTGTGGTGTCGTATATTTTTAAAGGTGTGCCCTATTCGCATGAAGCTGTTTATTACCGGATGGGGTTCTCTTTCTATGCCATAAATCTGTTTTACATCTTTAAGCATAGGAATGGTAAATACAAGCCACCATAGAGCGGTAATGATAAAGGAAATCTGAGAAGCGGCAGTAAAGGAAATAGGCAGAATATTTTTTTGAGACATGTATACCACGGCCATACATACTATAAAGGGTATGGTACTGCCGATATATCCCCATGCAAAGCCGTTGGTAGATACCTTATCCATCCGTTCCTTTTCCGTCACATCCACCAAAAATGCATCGTAAAAGGTACAGGAACCGGAAAAGCCCATGGCGGTAATCACATAGAACACCAGAAGTAATATCCATAAATAACTTGGAATTATTGAAAGTAATGCTGTAAAGACTATGCCCATACCGAAGAAGAAGATAAAAAATTTTTTCTTGTAGCCTCGATAGTCTGCAATGGTACCGAGAATAGGTGCAAGAATTGCAAGTATCAACGTAGAAATGGAGTTGGCATATCCAAGGTACGCCGTTGAATCTGAAGCACCTACTCCCGCCTGGCCTGCTACGTACTTAAAATACAAGGGAAGTATTGTAGTAGTTACAGTCAGGGTATAAGCGGAGTTGGCCCAATCATACATCACCCAGCTCTTTTCCGTCCTGGTCAGTTTGCTCATTTTTAATCCTCCTTTATAAGTTTTGTATCGGTAACATATTTGTTTACATGATTCAACAGTATGTTCACAATTCCAGTATTTCCTCCAGTATCCTGCCGTCAACGTCCTCAAGCTGAAGCCCCATAAGCTTTGCCAGAGTGGGGCCCTCATCCACCAAATTCATGTTATTGACTTCCACACCTGGCTTTACTCCCTTTCCGGAAGCGAAAAACATGGTGGTATAGTCCGATTTAAAGGGTGAATAGCCGTGTGTTGCCGCAGTACAATGATCGATTCTGCCTATTTCTCCAGGCTTAATTTCTTTTACCAATTCCCCATAAAGGTCATCGGAAAAGTAGAAGCCCTTGGATGCCTCCAGCATGAAGGAGCAGTCCGGATCCGACCCAAGTTTCCCGGCCTCGGAACCGCTGTATACTTCTTCAATGCCGCAGCTTTTGGAGGCCTTCAGTTCAAACAAAATCTGTTCAACGGTTTTTAATGCTTCCTGGTCGTTATTCTTATGAAGGTATATATAGGCTGAACCGTCACAACCTTTTGATATGGCTCTCCATGAAGTGATTCTGCCTTTACTGTTAAGTGTGATGAGGCCTCTCTCCTTTAAAATTATGTTAAGGTTTATGACTTTATTCTCATCCAGGGAACTGTGATCTCCCAAAAGTACAAGGGCAGTATTGTCATATATTCCTGTATCCTTGAGGGTCTTTATTAACTCGCCGAGCCTTGTATCATGCCTTATAAGTGCGCTTTTGGCCTCCAAGGAATGGAAGCCATGCTTGTGCCTCTGGGAATCCAGGTCCACATAATGGATGAAGAGGAGGTTTGGGGTGTAGTTTTTAATTGTATACAGAGCACACTGGTGAACAAAGTTATCCAGTTCCGGCTGCTGAAGTCCCTTTCTGAAGCTGCCGAATTTCTGGTTAAGCAGGGCCTGGTATACCGGGCTGCCGCTGAGCAGGGATACCATCACCTGATTATGCCAGGGACGGTTTGGGAATATTTCCGGCATATTATAATGGATACGGGACCTGCCGGTGACAGGCCAGAGTAAGGCGGCAGTTTTGAGGCCAGCATCTATGGCCTTGTCATACAGAGTAGAACCCTTTATGTACTTTCTGTACCAGAACCAGTCCGGTACCCTCCTTTTAGGCTGGAGCAGAGTGTTATTTATTATGCCGTGTTTTTTGGGGTATCTGCCGGTCACTATGGTAGCGTGGGCCGGATAAGTAAGTGACGGATAGACGGAATATACCTTTTTACAAAAAGAACACTGCTTTATATATTCATGAAAATTGGGAAGACTGTTTATCGTATCAAAATCCAGAGTGGATAAGGCGTCAAAGGATACAACTACCAGGTATTCAGGTGTATTGGACAAAATACCATCCCCTTTAAATGGATGTGTGACTTTATATCTGAATTTGTCAATGTTTAAAGTCATACATTCTTATAACTATCGATAGATATATTGTATCACAATGTTAAGGTTTACAATAGCATTTGGGGACGGTTCACTATTATTATGCATTTTTGATATGCAATAATTTTTGGCAAGTTAGATTCTAAAAGAAGATTTTATTAGATTTATATATGGATATGAAGTATAATGTATTTATGTAATATAGGGTAAGAGGTGGGGTAATATGGGATTTAACAGTATAGCTTTGGGGTTTCTCTTTTTCATAGACTTCAGGTTAAACGGATTTGACATACTGCCGGATATCGTGGGATATATATTGATTATTTACGGCTTGAGATACTTGGCGGAAGAAAATCAATCCTTCAGATTGGCAAGGAGTATGGCCATACCTCTGACTGTAACTTCGGTATTTGATATTTATCAGGCTCAGCAGAATGCCAATAATGTGAGTTTTGAGTTCACGTTAAATATATTATTTACTATTCTAACAACTATACTATTCATATTGATGGTATATAACCTTTGTATGGGAATTGGGGAAAAGGCGAGGAACAAAGAGGATTTTGAAATGGAAAATCTGGCGCTCAGACGATGGAAGATATTCATTACGTATCAGGTTCTATTTTTAATAATGATATTACTTGGTATTGTCGTCCCTCCAATGGTTTTATTAATGTTCATACCCATGTTTATTTTCTGTATAGTGAGCCTTGTACTTATGATAACTCTTTTCATGAGGGCAGATACTCGGTTTCGCTTATAAATTTCTATTTTTACAAAGCTAAGGTAAGAATTATTGACTCTCATACGGGATATACTATAATATATGTATATAAGGGCTTTGATGAGAAAGAGTAGAGTTATCTCAATCCTGACAGAGAGTACCCGGTTGGTGAGAGGGGCCTGGATGGATATCTTGAATACGTCTCTGAGCTGTATCCTGAAAGATTTGTATTGAGTAGGGAGTTTCCGGATGCCTGCACCCGTTATCGTGCTAAAGTATAAGCGCTTAAGCGCCGTACTTGACAAGGTTGGCACCGTGAGGTGCCGGTAAATTGAGGTGGTACCGCGGGAATAAAACTCTCGTCCTCTGCATTTTGCAGAGGCGAGAGTTTTTTTATTTCAAAAGTATGGGAAAGGAAGTGCAAAAATGACATCTATCGATGAACAATTAAAGATTATTACAAAAGGAGTTGAAGAAATAATTGGCTTGGAGGAGCTAAAGAAAAAGCTTGGGGAGGCAGAGAAGCAAGGTAGACCGCTGATAGCCAAATTAGGCCTGGACCCTTCGGCACCGGATATACACCTTGGCCATGCCGTAGTTCTAAGAAAGTTGAAGCAGCTTCAGGACCTCGGTCACAAGGCCGTGATAATAATTGGGGACATGACAGGGATGGTTGGAGACCCCACAGGAAAATCCAAAACCAGGAAGCAGCTTACTCCGGAGCAGGTGGCAGAAAATGCAGAGACATACAAGAAACAGATATTCAGGATTCTGGATGAGGCTAAAACACAGGTTTTGTTTAACAGCCAATGGCTTTCAAAATTGGAGTTTGCCGAAGTTTTGAACCTGGCGTCAAAAATCACAGTGGCAAGAATGCTGGAGAGGGAGGACTTTAAAAGAAGGTTTGAAAGTCACGAAGCCATATCTCTTCATGAGTTTTTCTACCCGCTGATGCAGGCTTTTGATTCTGTGGCACTTATGGCCGATATAGAATTCGGAGGTACGGATCAAAAGTTCAATATCCTTATGGGCAGATCAATGCAGAGAGAATTCGGACAGGATGCCCAGGTTGCTATTTTCATGCCAATCCTTGAAGGTACTGACGGTAGAGATAAGATGAGTAAGAGTTTGAATAATTATATAGGTATCGATGAAAAACCGGAAGACATGTATGGAAAGGTTATGTCCATCCCGGACAATATTGTTATTAAATATTTCCAGCTGGCGACGGATATTCATCCCGATGAGATCGAGAAGATACGTCAGCTGCTGGACAGCAGTTCTGTAAATCCAAGGGATATAAAGATGAGGCTCGCCGGAGAAATAACTTCGTTATATCATGGAGGAGATGCTGCAGTGAAGGCTGAAGAACATTTTGTAAGGTTATTTCAAAGGAAGGAGGTTCCTGAAGAAATTCCGAACTTTGTAATCGGACAGGATCTGCACACTGAAAAAGGGGCTGATATAGTGAAGGTAATAGTAGCCTGCGGTGCAGCATCAAGCAGCAGCGAAGCCAGGAGATTAATAAGCCAGGGAGCGGTAAGAATAAATGGTATAAAGCTGCAAAACGCAGTGAATGTTATTCTGAAGCAGGGGGATATTATCGGTATCGGAAAAAGATTTTTTATCAGAGTAAGTATTAAAGGGAAGTGATGAAATGGATAGCGGTGGCTACAGATGCGGAAATTTAAACCTTAAGCATTCGCCTGAGAAAATATCGAATCTTCACCGATTTTTCGAAGGCGATAGACTAAATTATAAATTTCCGCATCTATATTATTACTGCATAAACTTAGTGAAATAGAGGTCAAGATGTACGAGAATACGCATCATGACCTCTTTCTTTTTTATTCTGTTGTAAAGGAAGCTTCATGACATATGTTGACAACGCGCCCTTTATAGCCCACAACTTTTAAATCTTTATAAAAGCATAGAATTATTCCAAATAAATGTTGTATAATATATTAAACGAATACATATGGGGAAATATTACGAAAACTTAACTTATACATGTGTCAAACACTGAATCTTCAACAGTTTTTGACCATGTATAAGTTTATAGCTGAAGTTGTTTCCCTAAAGTAGATTGTCCAAAATAGGCAGATGATTAAAAGTTTCTAAAAAATTAGAAAAACAGGAATAATTCATCACTATTTTTTGCAGACTATTGTTAAAATATTCAAGCAGTATTAAGCTATAGTGGATTTCTCCATATGATTGGACTATATGGAATTATTTTGATAATCAAAATAAATTATGATATTCTATACATAAGGGAGTGTGGGAAATGGAGGAAGATAGAAAGGTCGTACTTGTGACCGGAGCCTCATCAGGTATAGGTAAAGCAACTGCAATTTACCTGTCAGAGAGGGGAA
>JAUZPH010000174.1 GCA_030706065.1 Bacillota bacterium
ATGGGCTTTGCCAGTCTGAGCTTTGTGCAGTTTCCGGTGTACAGGTCCGCAAATGCCGTAGCCATAGGAATAGCAGTGCTTTTGGTAGAGATTATGGCTCTGACACCTCTGCTTATGGCAGTTCTCGGCCTCAAGCTGTTCTGGCCTTCAAAGCATGCAGCCGGGCACAAGGAGAGCAGGTTCTGGGAAAGGATGACCTCTGTTTCCGTAAAGCATCCTGTATGGTCGCTGCTTATAACCGCAGTGGTACTTGCTCCTGTTATCATCTTCAACGGCCAACAGCTATCCTTTGACAGCTTAAAGGACTTGCAGGCGGGGGACCCGTCTATTAAAGGCTTTAATATAGTATCCGATAAGTTTGGGGCAGGTAAGGCCATGCCCACGACGGTTGTCATACAGAACAGGGAAGCCATGGATAACAACGAGGCTCTGGCGGTTATAGACAACCTAACGGAAAAACTAAAAAACCTTAAAGGAGACAAAGAAGTGTCCGGCCCCACCCAGCCCAAGGGTGAAAGGATTGAGGAATTATATACAAACAGCCAGACAAAGACAGTAGTAAGCGGATTGTCTGCAGCCAATGGCGGAGTAGGACAGATCAAAGACGGCTTGGATAAAATGAAAGATGGCTTGTCGACTCCAGACTTTTCGCAGGTTAAGGACTTATCTACTGGAACAGGTAAGATTGGAACAGGGATAACGGCAGTAACCGATGGCTTGAAGAAAATCAATGATGGTATTGACCAGGGTGCCGGCGGTGCAGATAAACTCGCCTCCGGGATAGCCCAGCTGAAGGACGGAGTATCCGGGATAAATGCCGGGCTGCAGACCATCAGCGGCAACCTGGCGGCAATCAATGACGGCTATAACACTCTTGGACAGGGATATAAGGCTCTGCCCGGTTCTGTAGAGCAGTTAAAGCAGCTGACGGCAATGATGCAGGGAACCGCTGCAAAAATTGACGGAAAGCTGCCCAATGACCCCGATGTTGCGGCCTTAAAGGGTATGTTAGACAATCTTTCGGCGGCCCTTGATAATTTGACCGCCGGGATAAATCAGGCAAATTCCAATTACGATACCCTTACTGCTGGCCTTGCACAGCTGAATGGAGGCCTGAAGACCATAATAGATAATACAAGCCCCCAGTCACAGCTGGTTACGGGCATCAACGAACTTGAAAAGGGCGCAGCAGCACTCTCAGCAGGGCTGAAGCAGGGAAGTGCGGGACAGAAACAGGTTATTGACAGCCTGGCAGCTCTCAGCGCCGGTGCTCAGAAGATAAAGGCCGGACAGGATTCCCTGTATACCGGATTAAACAGCCTCGGCTCAGGGATGGCCCAGTTAAAGGACGGAATAGGCAAGAGCAGCGACGGGTTGAATTCAATCGCTGATGGTATCAATAAGAGTGGTGATTTTCTTACACAGCTTACAAGTACAAAGAGCTTCTACATTCCCAAAGAGGCCTTTGGAACTGATGACATAAACAAGATGCTTGACGCCTACATGTCCAAGGACAGAAAGACTTTGAAACTCACAGTGGTTATGGAATCGGAGCCATATTCGGATAATTCCATAAAACTTATAAGTGATATAAATACCCTGGTGGGCAATGAACTTAAGGGTACAAAGCTTGCCGATGCTGATTTCGGTATTTCCGGAGCGACATCAACGGCAAATGACCTGCGTAATGTGGCTACCCACGATATAACCTTTACCCAGATAATTGTATTGGCATCAATATTCATACTGCTGATTGTGGTAATAAGATCTTTCTGGATTCCGGTGTTCATAGCGGCTTCACTTATGGTTGCCTACTATACCTCGCTGTCGGCAACGGCTTTCATTTCAAAGCAGCTGTTCAGCAGTGCAAAAGAAGGCCTGTCCTGGAATGTTCCGTTTTTCTCCTTTGTCATGATAGCGGCACTGGGAGTTGACTACAGCATATTCTTCATGAGGCGTTACAAGGAGTATCCGGAGCTTTCTGCAAGGGAAGCCATTGTAATTGCGGCAAGAAAAATTGGCGGGGTTGTAATGTCTGCAGCCATTATACTTGCTGGAACCTTTGCAACGCTTTACCCGTCAAACCTGATAGTTTTGATGGAACTGGCAATCTGTGTTGTCATAGGATTGTTCCTGCTGAGCGTAGTCTTGCTTCCGGCAGCTATCCCGGCACTGATGTCAGTCTCCGAGAAGGTATCGGCAAAATCTCAGACGGAAATCTTTGAAACTGCAGTAAATCAAGATTAATCATAACAAAAAATCCGGCTCAACGCCGGATTTTTCAATTGCCAATCAATGCTTTCAAATTCCTCGCCAACTTGTCATAGTAATGGTCCATACACAGCCCTCTCAGCCTTTCCTGCAAGCGAAGGTTTGAAACTCAAGTGCTGTAAATTTAAGTTTTTTAGTGAACTTTTTGAAGACTTTAACGTTTCATTGTTGAGAGGTGAAAAAAATGAGTGCAATTAAAATAGAAAATTTAATAAAATCCTATGATGGAAAGACCAATGCATTGAACAATATAAGCTTCGACATTCCGAAAGGGGAAATTTTCGGTTTTCTTGGCCCCAACGGTTCGGGAAAAACTACAGCAGTGAGGATTCTGAACGGGATACTTTCTGCAACCTCAGGACAAGGTGAAATCCTCGGAAAACCTATTGAGGAAAATAACCATGAACTCCACAGGCTATGCGGAGTGATGACGGAAGGTGCCTCCTGCTACGAAAACCTTACTGCCGGACAGAACCTTGCCTTCTTTGGAAGGATGCACGGCATGGAGGAAAACCTGCTCAGGCAGAGGACGAATTCAATATTGAAAAAGCTTGAATTGTCAAGTGTCAAGGACAAGAAAGTGAAGACCTTCAGCACAGGCATGAAAAAGAGAATATCTCTGGCAATTGCCCTTATCCACAATCCTCAGGTGCTGTTTCTTGACGAGCCAACTTCCGGCCTGGACCCGGAGAATGCGCTGAATGTAACGAGGCTCATAAAGGAACTTGCCGAAGAAAACGAGGTTACCATCTTCCTCTGTACTCATCAATTGAAATATGCCGAGGATATCTGTACACTGTATGGTTTTATAGACAAGGGCAATATTCTTGGTTTCGGTACCTTTAATGAGCTTGCTGCAAAGAAAAACGCCGGACTCAAATTAAAGATCAGAGGGAAAAATATTTCCGAGGAACTTGGCCTTTCGCATGAGGGAGAGGGTGTATACACCAAGACCATTTTCGAAGATAAAGAGGTGTCACCGCTGCTTCAGAGCATTCTGGCAAAGGGCGGGGAGATTTACGAGGCTGTACAGGAAAAGTGGACGTTGGAACAGCTGTACTTCAGCTATATAAAAGCCGGAGGTTCAGAGGTTACTCTTTAGAATTGGAGGATTTGAAATGAATAGAAGTGAAAAAGCATTGATATTTAAGGACATTAATGAAATAACAAGTTCAAAGCAGGTTATTCTGCCCATGGCTATAGTACCCATTGTTCTGACGGTATTGATACCGCTGGCTGTAGTTATCGGCTGCAGCTTTATAGGAAACAATTCGGATATACTGAGGCAGATTGGACCGCTTATTAAAAAGCTGCCTTCAGAGTTTGCGTCATATAATCCGGCACAGATTGTCCTGAAAGTTGTTATGGATTATTTCTTTCCATCGTACTTTCTTATAATTCCGATAATGTGCTCGGGCGTTATCGGTGCCAGCAGCTTTGTTGGCGAAAAGGAGCATAAAACCCTGGAAACACTGCTCTATACCCCGATTTCCATGGAACAGCTGTTGAGGGCAAAAATACTGGGAGTATTCATACCATCCTATATTATAACCTTAATTTCTTTTATTGCATTCGGTATTGTAATAAATGTGGGCGGTTTCATACATTTTGGAGGGCTTATTTTCCCGAATATAAAATGGATGCTCATCATCCTCTGGATTGCACCGGCCATTAATTTGCTTTCCTTGATTTTCACCGTGCTGGTATCGGCAAAATCGAAGACCTTCCAGGAAGCCCAGCAGGTAAGCGGACTCCTTGTTCTACCGGTTATCCTTTTACTGGTGGGCCAGATTACAGGTGCACTCATGATCAGCAACCTTACCATGCTTATCGCGGGAGCAGTGCTGCTGATACTTGATTACCTGCTCATCACGAGGCTTGCCTCAAAGTTTATACCTGAAAAGTTGCTTTTGACATAGGGATCCGGCTTTTGAGCCCGAATCCCTTTTTAATGTTAATAACTCGAGTAAATAATAATATATATAAATTAGGGAACAACTTTTTGCCTATTTGCATAAGTCATTAGTATAAGGCTGATGAGAACAGGAACATTTCTTATTTCATTATTGGTGCTTTATTTGTGAATAAAGAAGGGAGATGTTATTATGCAGAGCAGAAGCGGCAGCAACCTGGAAGGTATAGATGTGAGCCACTACGATGGGACAATAGACTACAGCAGAGTAAAGGGGTCGGGGATTCAGGTGGTTTATATAAAGGCTACCGAAGGAACCGGCTTTAGTGATCCATATTTAAGTCAAAACTATGAAAATGCAAAGGCAAACGGCCTGAAAGTAGGCTTTTATCACTATTTCAGGCCTAATAACGATGCAAATGCTAGGCAGCAGGCGCAGTTTTTTGTAAATAATATTAAGGGCATGGAATATGACTGCAGGTTGGCTCTGGATTTGGAGAACGCACAAAGCTTGGATAAGGATACATTATCAAATCTTGCCAAGGTGTTTCTGGATGAGGTAAAAAGCTTGACCGGCAGCGACGTAGTTGTCTACACTTACACTTATTTTGCCAAGACCAACATTACCCCGGTGTTGAGGGAGTATCCTCTGTGGATTGCCCACTATGGAGTTTCTACACCAGGCAGCAATCCCATCTGGGATAACTGGATAGGTTTCCAGTATTCCGATACAGGTTCGGTGGATGGAGTATCAGGGAAGGTGGACATGGATGAATTCACGGGAGATATACTTTTGGGAGGTTATGTCCCTGTAGATAACGGGCCTGGACAGACATCAGCAATAACTACAGTAAAAGATGTTCAGACTGAATTAAATAATAGATACAGATTCAATATTGCCGTTGACGGCATTGCCGGAAGCCAGACCTTTATGGCATTATATAAGGCAGTACAGATAGAACTGAACAACTTAGGCAGGAATCTTGCTGTTGACGGCATACCCGGGCCTCTGACTCTTGGTGCAGCGGTTACATTGAGAGAAGGGGACATGGGAGGCCTAGTATGGGCCCTTCAGGCAATTCTCATATGCAAAAGCTACAGTGTAGGGTCTTCCGGTGCAGACGGAATCTTTGGCAGCCGGACTCTTGCCGGAGTGGAGCGGTTCCAATTTGCCGAGGGTTTGATAGCAGATGGGATTGTAGGGCCGCTAACCTGGAGAAAACTACTCACTTAAAAAGTGTAACAGAAAACAATTGTTAAGAAACGAAGGTATTTAAATTAAAAATCTTCATTTAATAATCTATTGAGGGAATATGACAGTCCAACTGATTTTTGGGGTAAAATCGGTTGGATTATTTTTCTGTCATGCAATATGCGAACACATCTATCTTATCAATGGATGGAATTTGACAATAATTACGTTAATTGGGAAGAACATAAAAAAATAAAGTAAAAATAATAAAATATTGGCATAAACATAAAAATGATATACAATGGGAGATATATTCATATTCACTGTTAATCAATTAACTATTCCATATTCTAATATTGATTCAAGTTGAATTATTAACATACACCATTTTTATGATAAATACAGGGGGAAAAAATGCTTAAGAAGTTTTTTGATGTATTGATTGGAGAACCTTTAACCAATGAGCAGGGCAGCCACGAAAAGTATAATGTTCCATTTGGACTGGCAATCATGGCCAGTGATGCCATATCATCCGTCGCCTATGCTGCGCAGGAAATTCTTTTTGTCCTGATTGTTCTCGGTACATTCGCTTATCAGTGGTTGACATGGACATCTTTTATGATTATAGGCCTGCTTATAATACTGACAATTTCATATATTCAGATTATAAGGGCTTATCCTCAGGGAGGCGGTGCCTACAAGGTTGCAAAGGAGAATATAGGTACGAGAGCCGGTCTCTCCGCCGGAGCAGGATTGATAATCAGCTATATCCTTACCGTTGCGGTAAGTGCCAGTGCCGGTGTGGATGCAATCGTTTCCGCATTCGACGGTCTGGCGGAATATAAAGTAATTCTGGTTGTAGTAATAATTTTGGTTCTAACCATTTTGAATTTAAGAGGTATAAGCGAGTCCTCAAAAATCTTCGCCATACCTACGTATATTTTTATCTTTAGTATGATTTTTATGATCCTATATGGATTATTCAAGTATTTTGTACTGAATATCCATCCGGAGCCTATGTATTCCATTCCGAAAACTACGGAAAATATATCATTATTTCTTGTTCTAAGAGCTTTTTCTTCAGGATGTTCTGCCTTGACCGGAGTAGAAGCTGTGAGCAATTCCGTTCCGAATTTTACGGAACCAAGCCAAAAAAGTGCAAAGACAGTAATGATTTTACTGGCAGCACTGATATTTTTCATATTTGGCGGTACTTCGGTGCTTGCTATATTTTATACAGCCGTACCACAGACAAATGGCCCCACGGTTATTTCACAGATAGCCTTTGGCATTTTCCACAACGGAATAATGTTCTATATAATACAGTTCAGTACTGCTGTAATCCTGCTTATGGCATGCAACACAGCGTATACCGGTTTCCCGATGCTCATGTATATAGTCGGGAAGGATGGTTTTGCCCCAAGGCAATTTACTATAAGAGGCAAGCGTCTCAGTTTTTCCTTTGGAATTGGTGCATTATCCTGTGTGGCCTGCCTTTTGGTTATTATATTCAGGGCAGATACTCACAGGCTGATTCCGCTTTATGCAATCGGAGTATTTATATCCTTTACTCTGGGCCAGTTCGGTATGGTCAATCATTGGAGAAAAGAGCGGGATAAGGGCTGGTTAAAGCGTGCTGTTATCAACGGCTGCGGTGCCTTTGTTACATTGCTTACAACTATAATAATCCTTGTAGAAAAGTTCAGTGAAGGTGCCTTTATAGTAGCAATATTAATTCCGATTATTATATTGATTCAGATAAGAATTAAGACCCACTATGACAGAGTTGCTTCTCGTTTGAGCATAAGTCAGCTGAACCTGAAGAAGGTGGACTTAAGGACAAAGTATACTCATATTATAATAGTTCCAATCGCCAGCTTGAACAAGGCAACTATAGGTGCCCTTCAGTATGCTCAGAGTATAAGCGATAATGTTATTGCACTTAATGTTTCAACGGATATGGAAGCAATGGA
>JAUZPH010000175.1 GCA_030706065.1 Bacillota bacterium
CAGCGATTTGCCATCAATCTTTAATTTTGAATCCGAACAGATGATGAAGTCTGCCAATTTATCAGAATTACCTGATTCTATTGCTGCTGTAATCTTTGCTACTTGTTTTTCTTTGCTGTTTAAAGCTGCTCCTGTAAAGTAGAGTGCAGCAAGTAAAAAGACAACTATGGCAGAGGACAGCGCTATTATTAATGGAGTCGCTTTTAACCTGTATTTTGTCCTGAAGTTACCTGCCGGTGAGTCTTGAATGGTATAAGTATTTATATCACCGATTGGTGTCCTTTCCATTGGGTAACTGTTTATGTCACCTGATGCAGTGGCTGAATAAACTGCAGAGTCGGTTAAAAGTGGCTGCCCACAGTCGGCACAGAACTTTTTTCCATCTTCAACCTGACTTATGCATTGATTACAAAGGTTCATTATCATTTCTCCCTTCAGTGAAAGAATAATGTTATATTGGTACTTCTTCTTTTCCTGACAACTATAATTCTACATATATACAATATATCCTCTAAGATGTGGCAAAATGGAACGGAAAATATCAGAAGTTAAAATTTTATGAAGGAAACAAAGCTGTTATGGAATATTTAGGGATAATTACAAGAATATAGTTATATTCTACACTGGTGAATTGGATGTGATTTTATATATAATCCTGGCACAGCTGGGAAGCTTAATATTAAAAAGAGCAAGAAGAAGAAAAAAGTTCTACTACAGAACCTGAGGCTCATAACTAGCCTGGATTACCGTTTCAAACAGACGAAAAGGGTAATACTGGCCGCCAGCCTACTGATCTGATGGAACATAAGGTACTGGAGGTAACGTTACTTAAGGCTTTCAGAGATGGTAACTTTCAGTATCCCTTCCTCAAAAGTGTCATAGATGCAGATAAGTTCAATGCTGTTACCGGCAGCAGCATTCATGTTGATAAACGCTGCTATATCAGGTTGAATCAGTCAGGGGTAGACAGTGACCATGATGAAAATAAACTTGATACCATGGACATCAACTTGATATCCGGTGAAATTTCCGGTAACTTCAAGTTTCAAGAGTCTGTCAATGGTATCAATTTTAACCGTCTGGAACTGTTTTCAATGGACAATATCATACTGATGAATAGTGAGGATTACAATGGGTTTAAAAGCAAGGTGGGGGACTCGGAGCTTGAGAAGGTGCATCTTATAAATTTCAAGAATTGGAAGAACTCGAGAAGCACAGTCCGGAAACTAAATGATGGATTAAAGGCCTGGAACAAAACTACTCCTGAAAGTAGTTTTATTAAGGAATACGGAGGAGGGAGAACGGAGGAGGAATTATTAAAAGTCTCATCAAGAATAGAAAGTTATATAAGCCAAAGGCAGGGGACTTCGCTGCAGCTTTTTATATGCAGTTTACTGGGGTTGTTCTTTTATATAGCCTCCACAATAATGCTCTCCTTCAAATTATTTTCTGAAATCGATGAAGAGAAAGAAGAATACAGAAGACTCTATCATAATATAGGAATAAAAGATACTGAGGTAAAGAAGGCCATCTATCAGGAGCTTGGCGTTGAATTCTTCCTGCCCGTAGTGGTAGGAGCCTTTCTTTCATTTGTGTATACCAGTGCATTTACCACTGACGCAGGGGAGTTGGCACGAAGCGGGTCCCTGATCTGCAATATTGGGGTAAGCCTGGTATATCTGACTTTCCTTTTTTCAAATATAGGAATTGAGCATAGGACCATAAAATACCACATAAAAATTGTTCGCGTTAACAACTTAACTATTGTTTTTTTATTACCTGTTATGTATAATAATGTAACTGGGTAATGTTCACGTTAACATTAAATAAGTGTGAAAGTGGAGGCAATAAAATTAATGAAAAAGTTTATGGATGAAAATTTTTTACTTTCTAATGAAACTGCCGTAAATTTATATCAAGACTATGCAAAAAGTATGCCTATCATAGACTATCATTGCCATATAAATCCCAAGGAGATATACGACAACAAAAAGTTTAAGAACATAACCGAAGTATGGCTGTACGGTGACCACTACAAATGGAGAGCTATGAGAAGCAACGGTATTGATGAGAAATACATTACCGGTGATGGAACCGACTATGAAAAATTTTTAGCCTGGGCTAAAACATTATCAACAGCAATAGGCAATCCTCTTTATCATTGGACTCATCTTGAACTACAGAGATATTTCCGTATATACGATGTATTAAACGAGAAAACAGCTCCTGCAATTTGGGAAAAGGCTAATGCATTACTTCGAGGGGAGGGCTTTAGGGTAAGAGATCTGATTAAAAAGTCAAATGTTAAAGTAATTTGTACTACTGATGATCCTACGGATTCTCTTGAGTATCATTTGAAGCTGAAGGAAGACAAAGAGTTTGATGTAAAAGTTCTTCCTGCATTCAGGCCTGATAAAGGTATCGAAATAGGCAGTGCAACTTTTATTCCCTGGGTTGAAAAACTTGGACAAGTAGCAGAAAGAAATATTGTCTGCTACAGCGACTTTTTGGAGGCTCTGGAAGCAAGAGTAAGGTTCTTCCACTCAGTAGGCTGCAGGGTATCGGATCATGCTTTGGATACAGTAGTCTATGCAGAGGCTTCCATGGAAGAAGCGGAAGAAGTTTTTGATAAGGCCTTAAAAGGGCAAGCTATAAGCCTTGAGGAAGAAAAGAAATACAAGACCTATACCTTACGACTTGTAGCAAAGCTTTATCATGAATTGGGATGGGCGATGCAGCTGCATATTGCAGCACTAAGAAACAACAACACGAGAATGCTTGAAAGATTAGGCCCGGACACTGGCTTTGATGCCATCAATGATGAGTTTGTAGCCAATGCTCTCTCAAGATTTATGGATTCACTGGAAAGAGAAAATTCACTGCCAAAGACAATATTATATACTTTAAATCCGAAAGACAATTATGTACTCGGTACTATGCTCGGATGTTTCCAGGGGGATGGTATTCCGGGGAAAATACAGTTTGGGTCCGCCTGGTGGTTCAATGATCATATAGATGGAATAACAGAGCAGATGAAAACACTGGCAAACCTTGGACTATTGAGCCGCTTTGTAGGAATGCTTACAGATTCAAGAAGCTTCTTATCCTACCCGAGACATGAGTATTTCAGAAGAATAGGCTGTAACCTTATAGGAACCTGGGTAGAGAACGGAGAAGTCCCTGATGACTTGGAGTTCCTCGGAAAGATTGTTCAAGACATTTCCTACAATAATGCAAAAGAATATTTTGGAATGTAATAACAACAATTGAAGATAACGAAAAATTTTTCTTTCAGCTGCGTGTTAACGTACGCAAATCGGTACTTGCTTATTCACTAATTTCTTTTTAATCTAACAAAAATGTGCTAATACTAATTATAAAAATGATGTTTAACCAAGGGAGGTGACCCCCCGTGAGTGTAACAATAAAAGATATAGCAAAGATTGCCAATGTATCACATACGACGGTCTCCAGAGCACTAAATGACAGCCCGCTTATAACCGATGAAACGAAAAGGAGAATAAAAGCTATAGCAGAGCAGCTCAATTACGTCCCTAACTATAGTGCAAAGAGTCTTGTGCTGCAAAAATCTTATACAATTGGGTTATTCTTCTCATCCATCAGTCAGGGCACATCTCCGAGTTTCTTCTTTGAGACGGTAAAAGGAGTCAATAATGCTATCGAGGAAAATTACAACCTGGTGGTAAGAGGGATTGATAATTACAACGACTTTTCAACCATTGATAAAAAAAGGTTCGATGGGATAGTCCTGCTCAGCCAGAGCGAGAGGGACAACGAGTTTATTTATCATGTGCTGCATAAGGGAATACCTTTGGTTGTCTTAAACAGAGAGATTGAAGGAAACTCCTTTATAAACATATTGTCCGATGATAAAGAGGGGTCTTATAAGGCTGTAAGGTATCTGATAGAAAACAATCATAAAAATATTGCCATAATAGAAGGAAGGGAGAGCTTTAAATCCTCCATTGAAAGAAGAGACGGATTTCTAAAAGCTCTTATTGAATGCAATATTCCAGTACGGAGCGAATATATGGTAAAGGGTAATTACAGCATGAAAAGCGGTTACGATGGCATGAAGGAACTTCTTAAATTAACTGTACCGCCTACTGCAGTATTTTGTTCAAATGACGATATGGCTGTTGGTGCTATTAAAGCTGTTTTTGAAAGCGGGCTCTCCGTACCAGGAGACATTTCCGTTGTCGGGTTTGATAATATTGGTTTTTCAGAATTCTCTACACCTTCACTGACCACAGTGAAGAGGCCCATGGAGGAAATAAGCATTATGGGTGGAAGAAAGATATCGAATCTCATAGATAAACATTCTTCTAATTATGAAAAGATTTATATAAAAACCGAACTCATTATCAGAGACTCAGTGGCTACATTAAAATAAAAGAAATTTAACAATATATTATTTGTACATTGATAATATATTGTTAAATTTTAAATATGTATTACATTAAATAAAAAGACAATAGATTCTTACGGGTGTGCACACGTTAACAAAATATGAATGGAGGATTTGTGATGAAATTAAACAGAGAGCTTTTTAAAGAATTCAAGCAGTATCCGGAGAAGGTTGTACAATTTGGAGAAGGCAACTTTCTAAGGGGTTTTGTAGACTGGCAGATTGACAAGATGAATAAGGAAGCGGGTTTTAACGGCAGTGTAGTAGTAGTACAACCTATTGAACACGGCCTTATCGACATGTTGAATGAACAGGATGGATTATACACACTTTATCTGCAGGGTATAAAAGATGGGGAAGCTGTTAAAGAGCATGCCGTAATGAACAGCATAAGTAGGGGCATCAATCCCTTTGATAAATATGATGATTATTTAAAGGTTGCCGAGCAGCCGGAGCTGAGATTCATAATATCAAATACAACTGAGGCAGGAATCGCTTATGATGAGAAGGACAGATTTGAGGATTCCCCAAAGGTAAGCTTTCCAGGTAAGCTGACAGCTTTCATGTACCATAGATTTAAGGCTTTCAGCGGAGACAAAAACAAGGGATTTATCATAATTCCCTGCGAGCTTATCGATAGAAACGGTGAGAAACTCATGAGAGCAGTTCTACAATATTCGGAACTCTGGAACCTCGGACAGAAATTTATAAACTGGGTAAAGGATGCCAATACCTTCTGCTGCAGTCTGGTTGACAGAATAGTTACCGGTTACCCGAGGGATACGATAAAGGAAATAACTGAAGAATTGGGCTATGAGGATAATCTGGTGGATGTGGCAGAACAGTTCCACCTATGGGTAATAGAAGGGCCGGCATGGATAGAAGATGAGTTCCCGACAGGAAAGGCAGGACTTAATGTAAAATTCGTTGAGGACATGACTCCGTACAGAACGAGAAAAGTAAGAATATTAAACGGACCCCATACTGCACTGGTACCGGTGGCATATCTTTACGGCCTTGATACAGTTGGACAATCTGTAGATCACCAGGTCATTGGAGAATTCATAAAAGGAGTTATGTATGACGAAATAATACCAACTCTTGATCTTCCTGAAGAAGAATTAAAGTATTTTGCAGGAGCAGTACTTGAAAGATTCCACAATCCCTTTGTCAATCACTATCTGATGAGTATCGCGTTAAACTCCATGTCAAAATACGAAACAAGAGATCTGCCTACTCTGCTGGAGTATTTGAAGAGAAAAGGTGAACTTCCGCAGAAATTGGTGTTCTCCCTGGCTGCCCTTATAGAATTCTACAAGGGTAAAAGAGGAGAAGAGGATATAAAGCTTGTAGATGATTCAGACATTCTGGATCTATATAATGCAGCCTGGGGGAGCTTTGACGGAACGGAGGCCGGCTTAAGAAAGATAGTAATGACAGTACTTGGTTATGAAAAGAATTGGAAGATGAATTTGAATGATGTGAGGGGCCTTACCGATGCAGTTACTCATTATCTTGTAAGTATAGAAAAGTCAGGCATAAAAGAGGCGCTTAAAGAAGTTATGTAAAAATAGAATGGAGGTGGTTCTATGAAGAACGTATTTAAAATCAACGAAAAGGATAATGTAGCCGTAGTTTTGGCAGATATTAATAAAGATGAAATTATTTCTGTTGACAATAAGGATATCAAGATCAAGGAATATGTTAAAAGAGGCCACAAAATTGCAATTCAACATATCAATTGCGGTGGAAATGTTGTTAAATACGGGTTTCCTATAGGTCATTCAACAAAAGATATATTACAGGGCGAAGCGGTTCATACTCATAATGTCGAGACTAATCTGAACGGTATTAAGGATTATTCCTTCAGACAGAAGTTAATCCAAAACACCTTCAATAACAGGAACTTAACCTTCAAGGGTTACAGAAGGAAAAACGGAAAGGTAGGTGTTAGAAATGAGCTTTGGATAGTGCCTACCGTCGGCTGTGTAAATGGCATAGCAGAAAGGATACTGGACAGGTTCAAAAAGGTAATTGGTAAGTTATCCATAGACAATACCCTTGTGTTAAAGCACAATTATGGATGTTCACAGCTTGGAGCGGATCATGAAGCCACCCGAACCATATTGGTTGATGCTGCAAGTCATCCGAATGCCGGTGGAGTTTTGGTATTGGGCCTCGGCTGTGAAAACAATACCATGGCTGAATTCAAAAAGGCTATTGGAGCCTTCGATGAAAACAGAATGAGATTCCTTATTACCCAGGAAGTATCCGATGAAATGGAAGAGGGCGTCAAGCTCCTTAAAGAATTGTATGAGAATATGAAGAATGATGAAAGAGAAGATGTACCGCTGTGTGAACTCAAAATAGGTCTCAAGTGCGGAGGTTCCGATGGTTTTTCCGGTATTTCGGCTAACCCGCTCCTTGGCAAATTCTCCGATTTTCTTGTTGCCCAGGGTGGAACTACAGTACTAACGGAGGTGCCGGAAATGTTCGGTGCTGAGACACTTCTCATGGACAGGGCAAAGAATGAGGAAGTATTCAATAAGACAGTTCATTTGATCAACGATTTTAAAGAGTATTTCATGGCGCATAATCAGCCTGTATATGAAAACCCTTCTCCGGGAAACAAAGCTGGCGGAATTACAACTCTTGAGGATAAATCCCTGGGTTGTACTCAAAAAGCCGGTACGGAAACAATAGTAGATGTGCTTAAGTATGGTGAAACTTTAAAAGTGAATGGCTTGAACCTTTTAAGTGCTCCGGGTAACGACCTGGTGGCCTCATCTGCCCTGGCATCTGCAGGCTGTCAGATAGTGCTGTTTACTACCGGCAGAGGAACACCTTTCGGAAGCTATGTTCCTACTATGAAAATATCTACAAATACTGAATTA
>JAUZPH010000176.1 GCA_030706065.1 Bacillota bacterium
CTCTACGGCCGGAGACAGTGCAAAGCCTGCAGTTAAGTAAGTTGCACCAAAGGTTCTGTCCGTTGGGGAATCCTATACTGTGGAACTCTCAAATGAACAGGAAGGCGCCAGTTATCAATGGAGAAGCAGTGACAATGCAGTAGCTTCAGTGAATGAGAAAGGACTTGTTAAAGCATTAGCACCGGGAGCAGTAACAATTACCTGTACAATAACGAAAAACAAAATAATACGTACTTGTACTGCGGAAGTTGTTGTTAAAGCAGCTGTAGATGAGAAAGGTTTTGATTCCCAGGGAAGAATGGTAGCTAATTTCGGATCACCTAAAGTTGACGGCATAATTGATGAAGTATGGAAGGATGCACCGGTGGTTACACCAAAATATGTATCGGGAAACACTAATACATCAGCAGTATTTAGAGCTTTATGGGATGATAAAGGTTTGTATATTCTTGTACAGGTAAAGGATAAAAACTCATCTGCACAATCCCGAACTCCATATATGCAGGATTCTTTCGAACTCTTTTTAGATGAGAATAACGATAAGACACGTGATTACGGCGTAGATGATTTACATTTTAGAGTAAATTACGAAAATACTCAATCCATAGATGTTGGAAATGTGGAGAGATTTTATACATATACGAAAATGACGGCTGACGGATATGTAGTAGAATCAAGAGTTGCATTGAAATCCATACCGCAAAATGGAAAGGTACTTGGAATTGAATTGCAGATTAATGATGCAGTCGGAACAGAAAGAGTCGGTACAATTTATCAGCAAACTACTTGATGAATCCGCTATATGTGGCTTAAACAGCTTCATATCACATTTCAATTATTTGTACATACCTTATCCCACTTCATCAGCCATTGAAGCTGCTTCTTTATAAAATCCTGATCCACGCAATTCAAACCCTGGCTTTCCATAATTGTTGCCTGAATATCAAAATGTCGTATAGCAATAAAATTAAATACTGCCCTTATCTCTTCATCACTCATTGAATAATATCTGCTGTACCCTTTAAGGAAACGTTCCAGCATTATCCGGGTTTTACGATATCCGTCATAAAAATTGGCATCGGATAAGTTAAAATAATCCGTCTTATCACATAAGGTGGCTGCGTCATAAGCAGCGCTAGCCTTACCGGAAGCATCAAAATCAAAAATTGTTATTTTATGCTTGCTGTCAATCAACATATTGCCTGTATGCAAATCTCCGTGGCAGAAAGCTTCAGGGAGATTTCTCACACGGTTCCATAATTCATTTCCGTATTCACTGAATTTCCCTTTCTCTTCGCAGCCCATCCTATCAAGAATGTCTATATATCTATCAATAAAAAATTCTTTTCCATGATGGACAATATTTCCGCTGTACCCTTCCATAATGGAACGCATTTCCCCAGCCAGTCTGCCAAGGCTCTCCACATCGGTATCAGTGTCCGGTTCGGTTCCCATGATGTATTCATATAAAACACCAACTCGCTGCTCCGTTTCCGAAACATAATAGGGTTCTTCATCAAGCGTATTGATTATACGGGGAACAGGATACCCTTTTCTATGCAGATAATTTATTATCCCGGCAGATTGTATTGCCTGTTCAGAATAACTTTTTCTGAACATCTTAAATACATATCTTTCACCATTTCCTTCAACTAGATATACTTGTCCAATCATATCTCTGATTAATTCGATATTATCAAATTTGCAATGATACTTATTTTGTATTTCTTCCATTAACTTCGCCATAAAATCAACACACCCTTCAAAACAGCAAACGATAAAATATTTCTATATTTTTCGTTTCACAATTAATTTTTCATATAGCTTAAACCAATCCAATCCGTAGTTTGAAAGTCCCAGATCAACAGTATCAACATATTTATAACCACATTTCTCATAAAGCTTAACAGCCGGTATATTACCTTCGTAAACATCCAGCCTGATTGCTTTGACTTTTGACTTAAAACCTTGTTCATCGGCAAAATCCAGCAGTGCCCTGCCTATACCGAATTTCATAAATTCCGGATGAACAACAAAGGTATGTATAACAAAAACCTTTGAATAGTCAGACTCAATTTGCCATGTAACATTATAATAGGCTGGTTCAGGCTCATGATTTAAAATAATGGAACCGACTATTTTCCCATCATGCCTTGCTGTATAAAGATTACCGTTTTTAACTCCGTCAATTGCATTTTGCCTTATAGGATATACACCCTTTTTCCATCCGGGATAATTTACTGCCGCTTCAAAATAATCATTTAAATCGTTATAAAGCTTTTCCAATTCATCAATATCATTTTCTTTTCCCAATTCAATAACAATCTTCATATGTATTACCTCTCAAACAGACGTGAAATATAAATTTGCTTTATTACAATATCTAACAGGTGTAAAACTATTAAAGAACATTCTAAATTAACATATATGTGCAATATATGTTAAAGCTTATTTAGCCATGACTGATTCAATATAATAATCTATCAACTCATATATCCAATCCTTTAGATTACTGAACTTAAATCCTAATTTCTCTGCCCTATTTGTATTAATATTGTATTCAGGTTCACAATTGTATGGTGCCTTTTCACCATCTTCCGAAAAAGCAGCCTCTTTACCTGTTCTCTCTGTAACATAATCCAGTATTTCTCTTATAGAAATGGTATCATGGGAACCTCCATTAATTGGACCTGAATAATCTTTATCAGCAAGAAAAGCCATAAATGTACCGGCTTCATCTGATCGGATAAAGCCCATCTGGCAATCAATATTATCTATATACATTGGTATTTCTTTTATAACATGCTCTACATAAAAACATAACCTTTTCGTATAATCGTCTTTCCCAATAACAAAAGGATATCTCACTGCAATCGCATTTATGTCATTATAATTCTGCCATAGTGCACACTCGGCCTGCCTTTTAATTTCATCATATGGAAAATCCATTCTTGAACACCAAATAAGCTTTTTATCTATTGGGTTAAAGTCTTCTTCTTTTGTATCCCAATGTTTTTCATAAACTGATGTGCTGGACATTAGGATATATTTATTGTATTTTATAACATCCAGTATGTATTTAACATCATTTGAACAATAGGCGAGGTTATCATATACTACATCAAATAATTTGCCTGATAATGACTTTTTCACGCTATCAGCGTCTGTTCTGTTAAAAATAATTCTGGAAACCTTATCACCATAGTTATCTTTTGTAATACCCCTTGTTGCAATTGTTACATTATGTCCCTTCGCCAATAGATCTTTAACAAGATAAATTCCGAAATATCTTGTCCCGCCTATAATCAAAATGTTCATAAACATACCCCCAGGAATTTTATAAATATTTTTATTCGCTACATCCTACAATTGCACTCAAATCCAATTATACCAAATAACCGTTAACTATGCACACTTTGGAAGATATTGAATCTTCACAGATTATTAATATGGAACAATGTAACAGACTTTCTGTGTTCCATATACAAATCAGCTCATAATTTACCGCATTTGAATAATATATCTCTCATGAACCGGTTGACTTATACCGACTCAAACCAAATCTAAAAAATACATAACTGGGAATCAAAAATAGCAATGCTGTTACCGGCAGGAACATAAATAGCGTGTTCTGTTCTCTGTCCAACAAATACAATAACGGATAATATTGAAACAAAGCCAGCGGAATCACAAAGGTGAGAAATTTTAAAACACCATTTCCATACACCGAAAACGGGTATCGGCCAAACTGACGTGCACCATAGGTAAAAATGTTCATAAGTTCCAATCCCTCGATTGTAAAGAATGAACACGCTGCGTTAATGAGGAATAATCCAAAAAACAAAGCGCCTCCGCAAAGTATCATCAGGCAGAGCGTCAGAACTTTCTCCCAAGTCCACGGGATTTTGCTGATAGGGATTGCATAGCACAGCACCAATATGGCCTGTACCAGTAAACCAAGCCGTGTGAAATCCATATTAGGCATCAAGACTTGTAATATGATGTTTCTCGGCCTGACGAGAGCGCGGTCGAACTCGCCATTACCAAGCATACGAGGAAAAACAGCCAAGCCTCCCCCAAACATTTCCCCCAGTGAAAAAGCCATCATCACAACCGCGAAGCACAGGAGCACCTGCTCATATGTGAAGTCATCTACGGTGTTAATCCGTGTAAAAATAAAATATAAGCCGAAAAACGCCGTAAAGGCCGTGATAAACTGTCCCAGTGTGCTTAAAAAGAAAGATACCTTATACTGCATCTGGCTTTTCAGGTTTAAGGCTATCAAATTTAAGTACAGCTTCATATTATCCCCCCTGTACAATTACTTTTTTCAGTGCCCGGCCCATTGTAAGCTTTCCGATGAGAAACAGAACCGCCAGCCAAAATAATTGAAAAACGATACCCTTCAAGGCATCCAAACCTGCAATATTCCCACTGTATATACGAAGGGGCATATTTTGCATCGCTGCAAAGGGAAGCAGTTGAACAACTGCAAGGACCGGCGCAGGAAAAAACGGCAAAGGTATTACGCCTCCGGACAAAAATGTTGTGAAAGCAGTTACTATGATTCTAATTCCTCTTTGAGACAGAATGTAGAACAACGAAATATACATTAGCATGGCAAAGGCCACAACTACGCACAATGCAAGCACTGTTGACAGCAAAAACAGTAGAAATTGTCCCACAGCAAACGGCAGGGACATTCTATACGGCTCCGGCATGATAAACGCCACAAGCAGCGCAGGCAGGCAGTTTAGTATTGTAAACGCCAAACGGTTGGCGGCTGACTGGCAAAACCAGCGGCCATATAAATCCATTGGGCGGACGAGTTCATAAGCAATGGAGCCGCTTTCAATAGCCGTGTAAATTTCTCCGTCAGAAAACACCACCGAGAACAACACTATTAACGTCTGCTGCATCCATAGGTAGGAAACAGTCTGTGAAAACTCCATTGGGAACGCGGCGCTGCCGGTGCGGTAAAGTGCCGAATACGCCAATACTTCCATTAGCCCCCATCCGAACCTTGTAATGATGGCGCCAAGCGCCACGGCACGGTACTGCAGGCTATTGATAAATCTTATGCGGAACACTGACATGTACATTTTCATAAGCAGTACTCCTTATAAAGCATGGCGACCATCTCTTCAGTGGTGATGCCCGAAACCGAAACGTCAAGCAGTTCCGTCTGCGCAGCAAGATACGCAATGGCATCCGAGACCTGCAATACTGACGGATCAAGTGCCATTACAAGATGTCCTTCCTTCGCTTCGGCAAGTGTCATTCCCACACAAATTTCAGGTGCTTTTCCGCGGTACTTTATGACAAGTGTCTTGTGCTCCGATACATGCTGTTTCAACTCATCAAGGCTGCCATTGAGCAGTATTCTGCCTTTTCCGATCAGCAGTATACGCTCGGTCAGTGCCTCAATATCCTGCATATCGTGGGTTGTCAGAATTACTGTTGTGCCGCGTTCGGCGTTCAACTTCTTAATAAACTGTCGCACAGCGATCTTGGAAACTGCATCAAGTCCGATGGTTGGCTCATCCAGAAACAATATTTTGGGGTTATGCAGCAGTGAAGCGGCGATTTCACAACGCATACGCTGACCAAGGCTCAGACTCCGTGCGGGGGTTTTCAATAATTCGTCTAAATCAAGCAGCTCTGCAAGGTCATTTAAATTGTTTTTAAAAAGTTTCTCGTCAACCTTGTACATGTCGCGAATCAATTCAAAGCTGTCGATAACAGGCACGTCCCACCAAAGTTGGCTCCGTTGACCAAACACAACTCCAATTTCACGGACATGAGCGGCACGCTCTTTCCAAGGTGTACGTCCGTTTATAACGCAGTTTCCGCCATCAGGGGTGAGAACACCACACATAATTTTTATAGTAGTGCTTTTGCCTGCGCCGTTTGGGCCGATATAACCCACCATTTCACCGTCCCCGATGGTAAAGCTTACATCGTTCAAAGCATGGACAAGCGAATACTCACGGGAAAACAGCGCTTTCACAGCATTACCTAATCCGGCCTGCCGTTTTGCGACACGGTAGATCTTATTAATGTTTTGAAACTCAATCACAAATATTTCTCCTTCCACAAAGATAAATAATCTTTCTTCTGAACTGCTCAGTGTAATTAGGTTTTCATTTTCTATATAGCTGTAAAATAACCTGAAACCTCCAAAAATAAATTCTAGAATTATTTTACTTTAGATAGAGAAAAAAGAAAAATAAATGGATATGCATTATATACTTTCTTAAAAGAAACCCAAACTCTTTTACTCATTTTCTCAGCTTTCCCAAATAAAGCTTGACAATCCAGCACTTTTGATTTATGTTATATATATGATTAGCGCTGGAAGTACTATGGCTAGCTTTGCTCATGTCTTAAAAGTACTGATTTAGTTTTAATGTAAAATAAAGGACTGCCATAAAATGATTTAATAAGATCATTTTGCGGCAGTCCTTTTTATTGCATAACTAAAAACTATAATTGTTGATAGGTTATAATCCTTGCTATGAAGAATATAATACGATTACATCCTAACTTTGTCTTCTAGCTTATTTAAATTCTAGCGCAAATGTATATAAATTGAAACATAAAATACTACCGTTACATATAATCTCAGCATAAGAAGGTGTTGCATACAAAGTAATCAAATATATTTATGATGCGGACTAGGGCTATGTTGTAAAACAGTAGTATATATTGATTAAGACAAGCTTTGTATATAAACAATATCATATACACCTGGTGAACAAATTGTTTTATATCCCAAATCAAAACTTTTCCTCGCTTATTCCAATCGTTAAACCATCTTTCGATGGCTTCCAACCATGGTATTCGGGTCCATAACATTCACTATAGACTGCATTTGAATCAAAAGTTTTTTTAATATCAGACTGTTTTCATTTATCCAACACTGAAAATAGTTTTCTATAACCTGCTCTCGGTCAATCATCAAATTCCCTCCCCCACAAGATATAATCCTTTTGGTGCATCGCAGACATCGGCACCAAGGAGCCGGCTTTCACTTCCCTCGTCCTCAAGCAAAATCATTTGAGTCATATATTCATGGCTGATGATTCCTTCATTTCGCTGATGACGCTCACCTTTTGGGTGATGCCCTTTAGGGGCATATCCGATATACCGCTTGCCATATAATCCTTTAAATTGGCAGTAGTCCAATACCGAATCATATTCCATGCCGCTTCTTCAGGTGCGCTGCAATCCACGAAAAAAGAAACTACTCTCTCCCTGCTGTGATCTTCAATACGTACTAATGGCTTTTTGCCCATATTGAAATTACCTCC
>JAUZPH010000177.1 GCA_030706065.1 Bacillota bacterium
AACCGGCTTTCTCAAAGGAATAGGACAGGCAATAAATCTTGGGGCATCAATTCTTGGCAAGCATAATGTAGGCTGGAACGTGGAGCGTGGCGCGGATATAATATCGCAGCGTTTCGAAGGTATGTCCCCTGAGTGGCACAGGGAGCATGAGGAGGCCTTTCAGCAGGCACAAAATGAGGCAAAGAAGCATTTCACCTTCTGCCCCAAATGCAGAAAGTGGGTATGCGACGACTGTTGGAACGAGCAGGACGGACTCTGTGTTGACTGCGCACCGAGAATGAGTGTAGAGGTGACAGCAGCCAGGGCACAGAAGATGGTTGATGATATAAAGGAAAAGGCCGCCAATACACAGGTGTTCAAAGGGGAAATAGAAAAGATGACTACAGTTTGTCCACAATGCGGAAAGTCCGCAGGGTCGGGAAAGTTCTGTAATAACTGTGGAGCAAACCTGAGCCTTGGCGTCTGTCCGAAATGTGGTGTGAAAAATGCCCAGGGAGCAAGATTCTGCTCCGAATGCGGCCAAAAGCTTTAGCCCTGCATAAATAAAAATCTATAGAGCAGTGCAACTTGAGCTATCAATATCAGAGGAATAAAAATTACAAATTTCCAGTGTTTGGTCTTGTGCCTGAAAACCCTCATGCCGGTAAACACTCCCAGGCTTCCAAGGGCAAGAGCTGTGATGAAGATTGTTGATTCCTTAATCCTCCACTGATGCCTTCTTGCATATTGTTTATCCTTGTACATTATTATGAAGCCTGTGATATTGATTAATACGATATATGCGGCAAGATATTTCATGTCATTCTTTCCTTTCGCTTTTGAAATTATTGTAGGTGTTGAGTAGTTGTATCAAATATATTATAATCTAAATAATATTCAAGAGTATACAGATAATTATTTTGCTTTCAAAAGGAGAGATTTTATCATGATAGAGATAAAGGAAGGAATGAACAAAGAGCAATACATGGCCCTTCATAACTGTGAGGAAAGTAGGGAACTTGTGGAAAAAATAAATGAGATCAACCTATCCCGGGAGATCCAGGCCAGGTTGAAGTCCATCAAGGAAAAGGTAAATATAGTTGTTTTCTCAGAGGGCTATTGTCCGGACTGCAAGGTGGTAGTGCCATATCTTGTAAGGATGGCTGAATTGAATGAAAATATACATATCAAATACTTTCTGAGAAAAGGCAATGAGGAATTGCTTCAGAACCTGTCAGGAGAAACGAGGATACCTACAGTGGTAACTTTTGATTATAACATGAATCCAAAAGGAATATTTGTTGAAGTGCCGGCAGAATTAAAGGCTGAGATGAGCGGTAAAGGCCTGGAGGATATAAAGAAGCTTATTTCACAATATAGAGAAGGAAAGTATAATGACCTCGTAGAGAAGAGTTTACTGGACATAATAATATAGAAACATTAATAAAAGAGAGGCCCTTTCAGGCCTCTTAAACTTTAAGCTTTTATAAATCTTTTCCGTATATAGCTTATCAGAATTGTTAAAGCGTAATCATATATAAAAAATACAGCCTGTGCTCCTGCAATTATGAGATATATCGGGAGCTTATCACTGATGGAATCCGTGAACAGGGTCGAGTAAAGCATATAAATTGCAAAAAGGCTGACATTAAAGTAAACCAGCTTTAGTACTATTTCGTAAGGTATTTTATTGATTGCTTCTACATAATATTTTACGAATCCGTACAGTCCGAAGAAAATTACGTATGCTACAGTGGCGCTCCTGAAGCCAACCAGAAGCAGTGAGAGTGCGGACGCAGCTCCGTAAACAATGAAGCTGTTTCTCGCGCCGGTGGTCAAAATAGAGTAGGGAATCACTGCCGATGCCACTGTCAGCAGGGTAAGCCTGCTCGTTGGAACTATATTGGTCATATATATGAGTAGGACCGTCAATGCAGCTAGTAAACCACCCCGTGCAATATTCATGGTCTTGTTCATAGAATTACCTCCATAACACACTCTTTAACAGCAGCCTATCAAATCACCGCCGGAACATTCACAAAGAGTATCCAGACACCACAACTTCATACAGAAGTCGCACATTTCATCATCTCTGTTTCTTCTTCCGTAGTAGTTATCCCTGTAATTTTTGTTTCTGCCATTGGCATTGCTATATGCATCACTATACTCCGAATTGGAGGGATTCATATTATAGGCGGTAGCAAGATAATTCTTGGCGCTGTCATACCAGCCTTTTTTCATATGAAGCATACCCATGAGGTAGTACCACTCTGCATCTCTGTTTACCATTGAGTTAAGTGCAGACTCTGCAGCCTTGTAATTTCCTCTCTGCATATCGGCACGTACAGTACTGTACTGCGGCTGAGAAGCCTCCGCTCTGGTGCCGTAGGTACTTTCGTTATAATTTCCTCTGGACTGATAGGAACCGCCGGACGGCCCATCAGGTGTATTCTTCATCAAGTATTCATAGGCTTCATTTATCTCTATCATCTTTTCTTCCGCCAGGTCCTTCAAGGGATTGGCCCCAAATTGATCCGGATGATATTTTTTTGCAAGTTCACGGTAAGCCTTTTTAATTTCTTCCCTGGATGAGCCTTCCCGCACACCCAGTACTTCATATGGATTCGCCATTTACCAATTCACTCCTTTTAAAAACAGTGTCCATCTTTTCCATTAAGCCTAATTCTAAAATATTTATCAGAAGTTCTTTATTCTTTTTCAGCGGAAGGCACGCCAAGGTTTCCAGGCAGGCAGCACCGCAGGAGGTAAGAATAAAGTCGATTCTGTCTTCAACGAGATTTTTCAGCTCAGTACAGCTCCTGTTATCAGTATTATATAATTTCGATATAAGATTGAACTTATTTCCCTTCATATCCTTTTCAAGGTCATCCCAGGCGTCTATAATATATATCCATTTTCCGAGATTATAACCCAGCCAGTACAGCTGCTCCTTATAATCCGTTTCTTCCTCTATATAACCTGCGATTATACTCCCTGTCAAATCGGCAAAGCCGTGGGAGATTTCATCTATACTGTATTTATATGCTTCCTTTTCCATAATATAAAGGTTATTCAGTGAATTATTTATAAGATCAGACAATTTACCATCGTTTATATATCTTTTAAGCATAACTGATGCAATTTTACTCTTAAGTGCGTTATCATCATTAATATTATCAATAAGCTTATAATAGGTCAATACAATATTGCACCGGGCTGCATATTTTAGTGACTCATTGTTAATTATGTGAATTTTTTTCTGGAAAGGGTGAAGGGCACAGGTGAATCTTTTCGACTCCAGTTTCTTATCGTTCAATGAATCCAGCAATATGGCCAGAAAGGTCATATCGTAGTTAAGAGTCATTCTCGGAATATTGCCGTAATCCTTTTTTATTGTATGACAAAGCCCGCAGTAATAGGCCTTGAATTTTTCAAAATCCTTAACTTTCAGTTCCATTCTACAGGGTGTAACATATCCAAACATGAATCGCTATACAACTCCTTCAAAAATATCATATTTAAGTATAGCACAGCTCCACCGGCATAAGTCAAGAATTTTGATAAAAAGCCGGGAACTGAGAGGCTCCCGGCTTAGTGAAGATGGTTTTCCAGTATGGTGATATGATTTTTATCGGTATTCACAATATTTTCAATTAGAAGATTACTTGCCTGGTCAAGGTCACCCTTTACTATTTCATGGGCCATTTTTGTTCCTTTTTCCTCCCAATACCTGGCTTGACGGAATATATCCAAGTCGGACCTCCTCCCAATGTTTTCAAGGGAGTTCATCATTTGTCCTATCTTGCCGCCTATTCCCACACTCTGGGCAGGGGTTCCACCAAGGGCCTTAATTTGTTCTGATATTGTATGAGCATGATCCTTATGGTCCTTCAATATATTTTCCATGTCCTTTTTCCCTTGTGGTTCATGAAGCTTTTTTATGAATTTCTTGTAGCTGTCAATGGCCATATATTCGCCTTTTAAATAGCTGTTAAGTTCATTTATTGAAGTGCGTCTGTCCTCATCCATGGAAATACCTCCGTATAATGTATATTCTTTAAAGCAAGTTTGTGTATTTTCGAGTTAAGTTATTCGAATAATAACATCGGTATAAAATTATTGAAGAATGGTAAATAAAAAAATGGATAAAATTAATGCATAAATATGAAAAACTATTGCATAATTATAATAAGTATTTTATAATAGGAGTAACTTGAAATTAAAGATAAAGAATTTTATATAATCAAGGGGGAGTAAACAATGAAAGAGAAAGTTGTACTTGCATATTCAGGTGGATTGGACACCTCAATTATAGTTCCATGGCTGAAGGAGAACTATGACTGTGAGGTTATAGCCGTTTGCGCCGATGTAGGGCAGGGAGACGACATGGAGGCCGTTAAGAAGAAGGCTATCATGAGCGGTGCGGATAAAATATACGTAGAGGACCTGAAAGAGGAATTTGTTACTGAATATTTATACAATGCTATAAAGAGCGGCGCAAAATATGAGGGCAAATATATGCTGGGAACTTCCTTTGCAAGGCCTTCAATTGCAAAAAGTTTGGTGGAGATAGCGCATAAGGAAGGTGCACAGTATATATGCCATGGCTGTACCGGAAAAGGAAATGACCAGGTAAGGTTTGAAACAGGTATTGCCTGCTTCGATCCGTATATAAAGATTATAGCTCCATGGAGAATCTGGAACATAAAATCCAGGGAAGACGCAATTGATTATGCGGCACAGAAGGGTATTGAGGTTCCGGTTACAAAGGAAAAGATATACTCAATGGATAAAAACCTCTGGCATTTGAGCCACGAGGGCGGAGACTTGGAAGATCCTAAAAACGAACATAAAAAAGAAATGTATCAGATGACTGTACATCCGGAGGATGTAGAGGATAAGCCGGAATATGTTGAAATATACTTTGAGGCAGGAATTCCAAAGAAGATAAATGGAAAAGAGCTTTCACCGGTAGAACTTATCGAGGAATGCAACAAGATTGCGGGACGTAACGGTGTTGGAGTAATCGACATAGTTGAGAACCGTCTGGTAGGAATGAAATCAAGAGGTGTATACGAGACACCCGGCGGAACGCTTTTATATGAAGCCCATGATGTATTGGAAAGCCTGACGATTGATAAACAGACTTCTCACTTCAAGCAGATTGTTGCACTGAAATACTCTGAGCTTGTTTATGACGGTCTTTGGTTTACGGAACTGAGAGAAGCACTGGATGCCTTTATAGATGTTACCCAGAAGAATGTGACAGGAAACGTGAAATTGAAACTGTATAAGGGAAATATTCTGGCAGCTGGAATAGATACTCCTAATGCACTTTATGATGAGGGAATATCCTCCTTTGGAGCCAGTGAATTGTATGACCATAAGGATTCTGCAGGCTTTATCAAGTTATTCTCACTGCCATATAAGATAAAGGCCATGGTTAACAGTAAAAAAGATGAGGAATGATGTAATATGAAGCTTTGGGGCGGAAGGTTTAAGGAGAAGGAAAGCAGGCTTATGGAGGATTTCAACTCCTCCTTAAGCTTTGACAAGACTCTTTGGATGGAGGATATAGAGGGGAGCATGGCTCATGCCGAAATGCTTGCAAATTGCGGTATAATCAGTAAAGAGGACTCCTCAAGGATAATCGGGGGCTTAAAGGATATATTTGAAGATATAAAAAGTGGAACAATGGAGATTCAGGGAGACTATGAAGATATCCACAGTTTCATTGAAATAAATTTGACGTCAAGGATTGGCGAGGCAGGAAAGAAGCTGCATACCGCAAGAAGCAGAAACGATCAGGTGGCAGTGGATATGAGGCTGTATTCAAAGAAAAAAGCCGCCGAGGTAATCTTCTGCATTGATGCCCTGATTGCAAGCCTTATTAAAAAGGGCGAGGAGAACCCGGCTATTATGCCCGGCTACACTCATCTGCAGAGGGCTCAGGTAGTTACCTTCAAGTATCACATGGGAGCCTATGTATCCATGTTTAAGAGAGATAAAAAAAGGCTGGAAAATGCATTGGAATTGATGGATGAAAGCCCACTGGGCTGCGGTGCTCTGGCCGGTACTACCTACGAGATAGACAGAAATTACACCGCAGGCAAGCTTCAATTTAAAAAGCCTGTTGATAATTTTCTGGATGGAGTAAGTGACAGGGATTACCTTTTAGAGCTCTTATCGGATTTCTCCATAATTATGATGCACCTGAGCAGGCTCTCCGAGGAGTTTATCCTGTGGAGCAGCAAGGAATTCAGCTTTATTCAGATAAGTGATGAATACTCCACCGGCAGCAGCATCATGCCGCAGAAGAAGAATCCTGATGCCCTGGAGCTTATCCGCGGCAAAACAGGAAGGGTATATGGCTCACTGATGGCACTTCTGACGGTGCTTAAAGGCCTTCCTCTGGCCTACAACAAGGATATGCAGGAGGATAAGGAAGCCTTCTTTGATGCACTTAATACTGTAGAGGCCTGCATAAACATAGCTGCAGATGTAGTTGCTACTATGACGGTAAAAAGTGAAAACATGGAAGCAGCTGTGGACAAGGGATTTTTGAATGCAACGGAAGTGGCAGATTTTCTTGTGTGCAAGGGAATGCCCTTCAGGGATGCACACAGTGTAGTAGGAAAGATTGTACTATATTGTGAAGAGAAGGATACTGATATACTTTCCCTGGCACTGGATGAATTCAAGAACTTCAGTGAACTCATAGACAACGGCATATATGATTATATTCAGTATAAGGATATTCTTTCAAAAGGGATTAAGAAGGAAATAAAGCTGTGAAAATTTTTAGTACGTCCTACAAATAGTGAGGACGTATTTTATTTGATTTAATCAGAATTTGCTAAAATAATGTAGTAGTCTTTTTCACTTTAATATAGTAAAATAATATCAAATATCTGCAGGCTGTTAAGGTATTTGGGGTTATGATGCATGACAGCCTATGCTTAAGGGGGGCGCTGAAAAGCAAGATTTATGGAACGCAGGTTAAGATATATGGAGAATGTAAAGAGAATAGTTATAAAGGTTGGGTCATCAACTCTGACCTACCCCAGCGGGCTGTTTAACCTGGAGCGGATGGAAAATCTGGTAAGGCAGATGTCAAACCTTCACAATAAAGGAATTGAGGTCATTCTGGTGACTTCCGGGGCCATCGCTGCTGGAATGGGAAGATTGGGGCTCAGGGCCAAGCCAAAGTCCATGTCGCGGAAGCAGGCCTGTGCAGCCATTGGACAGGTAAGGCTCATGCACATGTATGACAAGTTTTTCGGAGAATATGGAAAGACA
>JAUZPH010000178.1 GCA_030706065.1 Bacillota bacterium
ACCTCTCTGTCATACACCACATTCTTTGGAACCTTCTCCTGGAGGAGCAGTTCCGTAGCCTTTACCCTCGGTATACTGTGGAACCTTTTTACCAGTATATTGCCGCATAGGACATTATTGAGTGCCATGAGGCTCATTCCCTGATGATGCACCATGAAGCATTTCACATGTGCCTTATGCTTGCCCTTTGGAATCCTTTCGGATGTAAAGTCCATGGCTTCATAAAAGCCATACCTTCCCTCCAGCCCTTCCTTGATCAGCCTGTGAATATTCTTCACACCATCGTTTAAGTCCTTTTGAAGTGCTATAACCGTAGAGTAGGGTGAAATTACAAGCTCGTTGGAGAGTCCTCTCTTAAGCCCTATACCCGGAACACCAAAGGCTTTATACTGATAGTTCATGGCATTATCAAAGAAATAGTAGGCAGACTCGGATATTCCCCAGGGAATCTTTCTTTCCCTGGCATACTTCTTCTGGCCTTCCAGTACAGCCTTGTAGGTTTCATCTATCAGACTGTCGGGAAAACTTCTCATAATCAAAGGCGGCATGAAATATTCAAACATTGTACCACTCCATGAGACAAGGCCTTTGCCCTTCCCCATAAAAGCCATGGCCCTTCCCAGCTTAAACCAGTGCTTTTGTTCCACATCTCCCTTTGCTATGGCCATAAAGCTGGCGCATCTTGCCTCCGAAGCCAATAAATCGTAGTAGCTGTTGTTCAAGGTATCCTTCTCTATATCGTAGCCTATTGAGAACAGCTGCCTTTTCCTGTCATATACAACCCTGAAATCCGTAGTCTCAACGAAATCCTTCAACCTTTTTATTACATTCTCTGCCTTTAAGACTGTGTTCCCAATTTCTTTCCTGCCGCTGCCAAGCAGTTCAAGCAGAATTTCAAGGTTATCTTCGTCAATATCGCTGTCTGCTTTATTGGCAAGCCTTGACATAACTTCGTCAATTTTATCACCCATATGGATAAAGGCTGTGGAGGATGCCAGTTCGTTCAAAAACTTCCTTTCCTCTTCCGGTATTCCCTTCAGACTGTTTACAAGGTCAGCCCAGGGCATATATCTTTGAAGTTCTCCCAGATGTTTGCTGCAGCTGCTTTTAAGTTTATAATTCCAGTACAGTGACTTCCAGTCGATATTCTTTTCAACCTCTATTATCCTGCTCCAGAGCTCCATGAGAAAACCCTTCCAGACAGGGAGGTTCATATCCATACCGGCGGCCCTCACAAGCAGATCTCCATAGACATTATTCCTGCCCGACTTTTCCATACATTCGCTTTCCGCCAGGCGCATGGTATCCTCTATTCCCTTCAAAAAGGACCTTTTTAAAAGCGGTTCTCCCATGTACCCTTCCATGGATACTGCTGCAAGCCACTGATATGCTACCAGATTGCCGCTGTCAACAGTGGACACATACCTTGGATAAAGCGGCTCCTTTGTCAGTGTATCGTACCAGTTGTATAGATGGCCTTTGAATTTCGTCAAAGATTCCATTCCCGTCAGGGTTCTGTCAATCCTTTCAATTACCTCACTCAAGCCTATGTATCCCAAATCGTGGGCACAGAGGTTACTTGTTACGCCCATACCGATATTTGTGGGTGAGGTTCTGTGGGCGACGCCCTTTTGGGGATTCTCCTGGTAATTATCAGGTGCCAGCCAGTTATTTTCACCGTTTACAAAATCTTCGAAGTATGCCCAGGTTTCCCTGCTCAGTCTTCTCAGAAGCATATTATCCTCGCTGCTCAGAGTATATGCCGCATCCACCTTGTCGCGGCTTATATAGTAGGCTATATAGGGACTTATAAACCACAATACCACTGACGGAAGCAGTAAAATTCCCAGATAGAATGACCTGCTGAAGGATAGGATACATATTATCACAGCCAGAAGACTCCCAACCCACATGAAGCGCAGATAGTCTCTGAGGACCTTTCCGCTCCTGGCCTCGGCATCTGCAGCAGTCTGCCATTCCAGCAGGTTCCTCCTGCTGAAATATACTCTGTACAGAGTCCGGATAACTGCATCACACATCAGATATGCCTGAAAAGGTATAAAGCAGAACAGCAGAAAAATTTGCTCTACGGCCATAGCCACATTCTGAAGCCTGCCTGTCATATTTATCCCCTTGGAAGGTGCAATAACCGCCTCGGAAACATCAAATAGCACCGGGCACATTATCGACAAAAAGGCCAAACCGATCCAGGGCCCTTCTACGGGCAGTATTGCCAGAGCCAGAATTATCAATAATATAATTGATGGGGCAAGCAAGCTCCGTCTCAGATTGTCAAGGATTTTCCACTTGGATATACTGTTTAAAGGAGTCTTTTTTGTAAGCCAGGGCAGCAGCTGCCAATCCCCTCTCACCCACCGGTGGAGCCTTTTACAGCTTGAGTTGTAATAGGCGGGATAACCGTCCACCAGTTCAATATCCGTTACCAGGGCCGTCCTGCCGTAGCTTCCCTCCAGTAGATCATGGCTCAGTACGGCATTTTCCGGGATCTCATCCTTCATCACGCTTTCAAATACGTCTACATCGTAAATTCCCTTACCGGTAAAAATCCCTTCGCCAAAGAGATCCTGATAAACATCTGATACCGCGGTAGTATAGGTATCTATCCCCGTTTCACCCGAGAATATTCTGGAAAACGCAGTCTTATTGGCATTTATTGAGCCAACACTTACTCTGGGCTGCATTACCCCATAACCTCTTAACACTTTCTTTAGTGCCGTATCCACCTTTGCCCTGTTCAGGATATGGCTCATGGCACCAATCAATCTCTTAGCACTGTCCCTGGGCAATATTGTATCGGCATCAAGAGTGATTACATACTTTGTCTTTTGAAGCCTTTCAATATTCCCGCTTATGATATTATAGGTTGTGTTTCTATTTCCTCTCAGCAGCGAGTTGAATTCTACCAGTTTGCCCCTCTTTCTCTCCCAACCCATCCAAAGCCTTTGTTTTTCGTTGTACATCCTGTACCGGCATAAAAAGTAAAATAACTCCCTGCCTTCACCGGCATATTTTCTATTCAATGCCTCAATTTCCTTCAATGCCGTATTTATAATGAGCTCATCCTTATCCTCATGTTCCCTGCTGCTGTCGTTAAAATCCCCTAGTATTGCAAAATACAGATTACTTTCGGAATTGGCGAGATAGTATACCTCCAGGTCATCTATGAGGTTTTTCACCCTTTTTTCATCGGATATCAATGTAGGAATTACAACAACAGTACTGCTCTCATCCGGTATCCCTTCCTCAAGAATAAGCTTTGGGACAAATCTTGGAGAGGACAGCGTATTTATGCTCCAGTTCAGGATGGATATAACAATTTCGCTGGACGGAATAATAACAGCCAGGGCTGTCAGAACATACTTCCAGATTCCTATATTCCCGTTCAGTTCTATGCCCGCTGCCACTGCAGCCAGGGTAATAAGCAAAGTCCCCAGGACTATTATCCCCAGGTATACCGTCAGCGGGTGAGCCTTTATCCATTTGACACTCCTTGCTCCGAACGAGGGCCTGTAATCAATTTTCTTCTCCAGCATAGGCAGTCCCTCATCTATGAGATAGTAGCCTATATGCCTCCTGTACTGTTCATTCTCGTTGGTCTCGGCCTCTTTTGCACATTCTACAACCTTCTTTGCAACAAAAGCCTCACCAATTTTAGCCTTCCTTGCCATAACCTCCAGCTTGTGCCTGTAATAATCCCTGGACTCAAAATCCATTTTTGAATATACTTTTCCGGGGTCATTTTTTAATATCATCTCTACATAGCTGAGCCTCTCAAAGGCGTCTCTCCAATTCAACCCGCCAAGTACACGGATGGAGGTTATGCTGTTTCCCAGGGACAACTGATAATTGGCCTGTTTTCTATGCTCCTTGCCAATGGTCTTTTCAATATTGGATTGGTTGGCTTCCAGTTTTTCATTGAGCCAGGTATATACTTCATCACTGTCTACGCCATTATCCCTTATTACTTTTATTACCCTTTCCACGAAGTGGGAGGAATACGTCAGCTTTGAAGCACTGAGCCCATCTATTTCCCCCTTCAGCCTTTTCTCGGTGAAGGCATTTATTATTCTGTCCGCCACAATCTCCCCGCGCCGTTTTTCCTTCAAGGCATATACAATTCTGTCAACTATATAGCTTATATTCTGGATCAATGCTATCCTCAACATTATTGGAAGAGCCCATAATTCCCCACTGGTAAGTATGGTATTTTTCTGATAGGCACTTATAAACCTCTCTACTCTGTTTTCATCCAGCATACCGTCGGTATGGGAGACAATTTCCACGGCTATGTGGTATATCCTCGGATAGCCCTTCATTATCCCTTTGCTTATAACCGGCAGGTTATTATAATAACTCTCCGGCATGTTGAGCTTTATGTCCTTGTATTCCTTCTGTACAAGGTACAGGTTATCCAGAAGCCATTCTGCCGCCGGCACCATATCCCTCTTGTTTTCACCCAATTCATCAATGATATCATAGCCTTTAAGAATTTTTTCAAAGCTTGTGTCAAGGCTTTTCATCAATTTCCTTCTGCAGCTCATTCTCCGGGTTTCCGAATAATGTGTTGATATTTGAACAGCGTGCCTTTCCAGTTCTTCACTGTTTACATATATATTTGGTACATCCTCCATTATATTTTCATCGCCGCATTCATTATCCTCAAGGAGGACATAAATCATCAAAGCAAGACCTGCAAACATTATTACAAAATATATGTATACCATTGTATCAAACCCCTCCCGGCATATTTCAACAAAAGCAAATTTAACCTTTGGGATAGTGACAAAAAAGATATTCTATAGGTTTCGCTATACTTCTTGGTTCTCACGAAGCCTGCGAAAAGAATAACTATACTTTTTCACACTCTCCTTAGTTTGCTTAAATTATTATTTCCGACAAAACCATAAAATATGAATCGAAAGTTCATCCGGAATATATGCCAAAAAAGCAAAAAGGCTTTTTCAAAGTTAAAATGCTTTGAAAAAGCCATCTTTTAAATTATTTCACTTTTTATTACATCTTCGTAGGATTCCCTCCTGCATATAAGGTTTGTGGAACCTTCCGCCGCCATAATCACAGCTGCTCTCGGAATCTTGTTATAGTTACTGGCCATGGAATATCCATAGGCCCCGGTAGAAAGTACTGCCAGAATATCTCCGCTTTTTACCTCCGGGAGGCTTATATCACTCAGCAGAATGTCTCCGGATTCACAGCATTTCCCTGAAATTGTGACTTGTTCCTTTACAGCTCCCAGAACCCTGTTTGCTATTACACATTCGTACTGCGCCCTGTAAAGAGCCGGCCTGATATTATCCGTCATTCCTCCGTCTACCGCCACATACTTCCTTATTTCAGGAATTTCCTTGATGGACCCTACAGTGTACAGAGTCATGCCGGCGTTGCCGACGATGGATCTTCCCGGTTCAATAGTGAGCACCGGCGGTTCCATAGACAGTTCCCGGCACTTTTTCTCAAACTGGTTTAATATAACGCTGCAGTACTCCTCTATGCTGCGAGGAAGATCTCCGGATTTATAGTAAATTCCGAAACCACCTCCCAGGTCGAGCTCCTTGAGCATATATCCCGTTTCCTCGTATATATTGTGTATAAGTGAAAGCATTACATCCACTGCATCCTTGTAGGGTTCTGTCTCAAATATCTGGGAGCCTATGTGGCAGTGGAGCCCCGAGAGTTCTATATTTTTATGTGCAATGGCTTTTCCTACCGCCTGCATGGTATGATTATTCAGGACGGTAAAACCAAATTTCGAGTCAACCTGTCCTGTCTTGATATAATCATGGGTATGGGCCTCTATCCCCGGAGTTATACGCAGCAGAACCTTTTGCACCTTATTATGCTCTCCGGCAATACTGTTTATATATTCTATCTCCGAGAAATTATCCACTACAAATCTTCCGACACCTAGCTCTATGCCCATTTCTATCTCTTCCACGGTCTTATTATTTCCATGGAAATATACTCTCTCCATTGGGAAGCCGCTCTTGTACGCCGTATACAATTCACCGCCGGATACCACATCCAGCCACAGCCCTTCTTCCTGTACAAGCCTGCACATAGCCAGAGTCAAGAAGGCCTTTCCTGCATAGGCTACTCTATTTCTCATACTTCCCGCTTTAAAGGCTTTTATATAACTTCTGCAGTTATCTCTCAGCAGATTTTCATCAAATACATAAAGAGGAGTGCCATATTCCTTTACCATATCTGAACATCTGACGCCGCCAACGGTCAGTTCATTATCAAAAACATCCACAGTACCAAAAAACTTCATAGTTTCATCCTCCATCCTCAATTTTTCAGTTCAAAGGCACTTCCTACTATCTCAATAGCCTTGAGTTCATCTTCTCTTTTGATGGCACAGGTTATTCTTATTTCAGAGGTTGTTATCATCTTAACCTCAATATCATTTTCACTGAAGATCTTAAACATCCTTGCCGCCACTCCCGAGGTGTTTTTCATTCCAAGCCCCACCACGGAAAACTTAGTAATATTTTCGTCCACTATTATATTATACAGGTCCGTGAAGGAGGTGAGTATACCCATACACTCTGACAGGTCATCCTTTGGAATGGTAAAGGATATATTCACTTTATTCTCTATTGGAGCAGTCTGGCTTATCATATCTATACTTATCTTGCTTTCCGCAATACTTTCAAACAATCTTGACAAAATATTTATATCCGAATTTGCATTTTTTATTGTAACCGATACATCCTCGTTGCTTGTTGCTATTCCTGTAATTGGCTTGCTTTCCATGGCTTCAACCTCCCTGATAATCGTTCCTTTGATACTGCTGTTGCTGAGTCCTACATATATTGGAATTCTGTATTTCTCTCCCAACTCTATGGACCTTGAATGCATTACCTGTGCTCCGAGGCTTGCCAGTTCCAGCATCTCCTCATAATGTATCTGACTGAGCTTTTTTGCATTTTTGAGCTTCCTTGGATCTGCAGAGTAAATTCCATCCACATCGGTATATATTTCACTTACTCCGCCGAGCTTGTAGGCCAGAGCCACTGCAGTAGTATCGGAGCCTCCCCTGCCCAGTGTAGTTATATTGCCGTCATCATTTATTCCTTGAAAGCCCGCAACTATGACAATCTTATCCTCCTGAAGGCTGTCCATGATTCTCTGAACATCTATATCCTGTATAAGAGCCTTGCCGTGCTGGCCCGTAGTGAGTATATTGAGCTGATAGGCTGTGAAGCTCACTGCTTCCTC
>JAUZPH010000179.1 GCA_030706065.1 Bacillota bacterium
ATTGTCAAGGACAAGCATCAGCGGAGTGAGCTTTTTTTTGGCAAAGGGAACTCCAAGCACCGGCAGAACCAGCCACATTGCAGAGACGGGAATTATACTCCACAAATATTGTGGAGAAGTGAGCAGGTTTACAGTAAGGGTTATTATAGAAATAGCAATAATCAAGAATAACATAAGCCTCAGAAGTTTGTTATGTGGCTTGTTCAAGGATGACTTTTCGAGATTCGGGTAATTGGGCTGAAGATCTCCGATACATTCAGTAAGATATTTACCGCATAGCGGGCAATTGTCGGACAAGTTATTCACTTCTATTTTACATTTATCACATCTCAAATCTGTCACCTCACACCTAATAGTTTGTTTCCAAATCCACCTTCAGTCCATGGGTCACCAGAAAATCAACAAATTCCTTGAAAATGCTGTTTTCTGAAATAACACTGGTGAAGGAAATGCTTATGGTATCCTTATGGCTTATAACTGCACAATTTATGGAATTTTTCTTTGGAGAACCAAGGACAAAGTCAAATCTTTCAATCAAAGTTTCCATTTCCTTTGGCAGCACTATACTTCCTATATTGGACAGTGTAGAAGTCATGAAGCGCTCTCCAACAACGTTATAGATTGACTTCAAGACCAGGTTCTTAATGAACAGGGGAGCTATTCTCAGAACTAAATTCTTCTCCGCATGGACATTTCCGCTGAACTTGTCTCTCAAGGTGCGCCGGTCAATACCGGACCTGAGTTGATCCCTGGCAGCCTTGCATATTTCTTTAAAATCCGGTTTACCATCACCTTCCTTAGGAAATACTTCAACATTTATATATGCAGAGAAGTTCCTTAGGGTCTTCGAAGGGAAATGCTTCCTTAAATTAACCGGTACGGATATCTTAACAGGCCTTTTATCGGCTCGTCTGTAAATCCGTGAATTGAATATTGAATAAGTATATAGAGCAGCAAGGAACTCAGTTATGGTACAGTCGTACTCTTTTGCAAGCCCTTTTAACTCTTCAACACTAAGTAATATATGAATAATCCTGAGGGATTCCTTTCTGATACTTGAACCTTTAATTTCATAGGCCTGATTCTCATGAAGCTTCAGCGGTTCCTCCTCGAAGGCATATACCTGAAAAGAGTCCTCCATTTCCTCCAAAGTAGGTATATCTTTATGATAGAGTATGCCATACTTGTCTAATTCCAGAGGATTATCAACAAGTTCTCTGCTCTTCAGCAATGATAGATAATTATATACAAGAGTCTTCAAAAATACCGAAACCCCGTAACCGTCGGAAATCGAATGGAATACTTCCAGGGAAATTCTCCTCCCATAATACAGTACTCTGAATAAGTAGCCCTTGTCCTTATCTTCTGAAAAAGGCCTTACGGGATACCTGTCTTCAGCCCTTGCCTCGGGAATTGAATCAATTGCTTCAAAGTAGTACCAGAAGAGGCCTCTAGTCATATGTACGGAAAAGGTAGGGAACCTTTTGTAAGTGAGCTTCAGGGCTGCTTGAAGCACATCAGGCCTGACCTCTTCCTTTAGAAGAATATCCTCCCTGAAAATCGGTGCCCAATCAGACTGTCTTATGGCAGGATATATCTTGGCGGCGTTATCAAGCTTGTACCAATTGTTTTCCATAGCAATTCCTCCATCCGTACTCTTTCATGTCCTTATATTTACAATTATAGCAAGGTTTCAAAATGCTGCAAGGGCTTGTTTCTCTATAGGATGTGAAAAAAGTCATTCTATAAGTTTCGCTGCTTCGCTCGTAGAAGTCCACGAGGGATCCTCGAAAAAGAATGACTATACTTTTCACGTCCTCATCTATATCTTACTGAATTGTAAGACTGCACCATGATTTTGTAAGTCAATAGACATGGAAGAAGCTTACAACAGCAGTTATAATTAATACATGATACAGATGCGGAAATTTAACCCTTTAGTATTCGCCTGAGAAAATATCGAATCTTCAACGATTTTTCCGGATGTAAAATTTCAACAAATTAAACTTCAATTTAGAAGAAATTTTACATCCCTGGCGACAGATTAGAAAAATAAATTTCTGCAGCTAAATATAAGGGGAGGTTATTTCAATGGAACTATTGAAGGTTGAGAATCTGTATAAGACTTACGGCCAGGGAGAGAACAAGGTTGAGGCACTAAAAAATGTGAACCTGGCAGTAAACAAAGGAGAATTCATATCCATAGTAGGTGCTTCCGGTTCCGGCAAGAGCACACTGCTTCATCTTTTGGGAGGACTTGATAGGCCCACGGAAGGCAGGGTCATCATCGAAGGGGAAAGTATTTATAACTACAAGGAGAAAGAGCTTGCAATTTTCAGGCGGCGTAAGGTGGGATTCATATTTCAGTTCTTCAACCTCATACCGGTACTGGATGTGGAAGAAAATATCGCACTTCCCGCCCTTCTTGATAATGACAAGGTTGATAAAAAGTATCTCAATGAGATTATAGGGGTATTGGGGCTCACTGACAGAAAAAATCATCTTCCTTCGGAACTTTCAGGAGGACAGCAGCAGAGGGTTTCCATAGGAAGGGCGCTCCTCAATAAGCCATCCATCGTACTGGCGGATGAACCTACGGGAAACCTGGACAGTAAAAATTCCAAAGAGGTCATCGAACTGTTGAGATTGACTGCAAGAAGGTATAACCAGACACTGATACTCATAACTCATGATATAAATATAGCGTCCATGGCAGACAGGGTTATCACCATTGAAGACGGTGAAATAGTTTCAGATAGAAATTTAAAGGTAAGTTAGCAGGTTACTCTGCAAGGAGGTGGAAAAATGATAAGTGGATATAAAAAGCTGACGGGAAAATATCTGAAGGCCAGCAAGAAGAGGACAATACTCACTATAATCGGAATAATGCTTTCGGTAGCACTCATCTGCACCATTGGCCTGTTTTTCAAGAACATGCAGGATGCCGAGGTGCAGGATATGAAAAACAAATATGGCTCCTTCCACGTCATGTTCAAGAATACCAATGAAGCGTTGGTTTCCAGGGTCATCAACAATCCGAAGGTAGCCAGGTACGGATTTTTTACCCAGGGTGAAGATATAAAGATAGATGACAAACTATCTGTCAGCGAAATGGCAGCTACCGATAAGGCTCTGGAGCTTCTGCCCTACAAGATAAAAGATGGAAAGCTGCCGGAAGAGGCCGGTGAGGCTGCTGTTGAAAGGTGGATATTGGATAGAATTGGGGCACCGGCAATACTTAATACCGAAATAAAGCTTGGCAGTAAGGCATATAAGCTTACCGGAATACTGGAGAATAGTGAAAAGAGCCAGGTTGAAGGAAAGGGGATACTACTGCGGAAGGACAATAATATAGACACAAAAAATGCCCTGCTGCTGGTGGAAGTGAGCCCAAAAGCAAAACTGAGACAGACGGTAAACGAACTTAAGGCGTTGTCTGCAAATCCAAAGGATGTGGGGGAGAACGTCTATCTTCTGGTAACACTAGGTGCAGGCAGCGAAAATAACGCAGAAGCCGGAATATATATTATACTTGGCGTTATTATTGGTATAGTGGTCATATCCACAATAGCCGTCATATACAATTCATTCCAGATAAGTGTGGTGGAAAGGATCAGACAGTTCGGTATTCTGAGGGCGGTAGGAACGACTCCCAAACAGATAAGAACAATAGTATTGCGGGAGGCAACGGTACTGTCATTGATTGCAATACCCCTGGGGCTTATCCTGGGAATAATAGCAACATATTCAATAGGCGTAGTATTCAGGCTTATAGGCGGAAATGGGATTATGTACTCAAAGCCGGACATAGCTCCCGAAATAATACTGCTCAGTACCGGGCTTGGCCTGGCTGCCACCTATTTATCCGCTATGATTCCGGCTTTCTTTGCAGCAAAGGTATCTCCATTGACTGCTATAAGCAGCAGGTCTTTCATAAGCAAGGAGAAGATAAAGAGAAGGAGAGGCAGGCTTATAGGAAAGCTGTTTGGCTTCGAAGGAGCACTGGCAGCGAAAAATATAAAACGAAATAAAAAGAGATACAGAATAACTGTATTTTCCATAGTCATCAGTGTTGTGCTCTTTGTGACCTTTAAATCCTTTATGGATATGGTATTCACGGTGACGGATTCTGACAGTGAATCAAACAATGTTCACTTTACCATTATGAGGGATACTAACAGCAGTACCGTAATTGATGGAGGCTTGGTTAATAAGGCCAAGGCATTAAATACCGTAGATAAGCTATTTGGGAGCTATGAAGTGCAGCCCTTTGCAGCAGTCATCGACAAGGGCAGCGAGGTAAAGGAAATAAGGGATTTGAACAGGATATACCAGGACGTAAAAGTGGGTGGACAAGAAAAGATTTTTATGAAAAGCAGCATAATTCCTTACGATACCGGAGCTTTAGCGGCGGCGAAGAAATATGTCCAATCGGGGACTATAGATGAAGAAGCCCTTAATCAAGAAAATGGAGTTATAGTAATTGGCAGAAACAATGTATATAACCAGAATACCAGGAAGAGTTATTTCGGTGCCATAGCGGATCTAAAAGTCGGTGACACAATAGAAATACTCAAAGGTGAAGTTGTGGGGGAAACCAGGAACAAACTCCAGGGGGGAGAAGTTATTACCCAAAAGGTAAAGGTACTTGCCGTAGTCAGGAGCGATCCCTTTGAAATTCAAGGAGGAGAGGACGGGCTTAAGCTTATAACCAGCGTCGGAATGGCGGAAAGGTTAGTGGAAAACAATAATTTAAAGCCAGTAGCTCTCAATATATCCCTTAAGAATCCCAAGGAAGAGGAAGAAGCAAAAAAGGATATTGAAGCTCTCGTTGATGCGAATTCCGGATTAAAGGTAATAGATAATATTGACAGCAACCGAAAGGAAAAGTCAAACGTGCTGATGCTTCAAATTCTGGTATATGGCTTCGTAGTAGTGGTTTCGTTAATAGGCAGCGTGAATATAATAAACACGGTGACAACAAATATAATATTGAGGAGGAGGGAATTTGCTGCTCTTAAATCCATTGGTCTCACTCAGGGAGGCCTCAAGAAGATGATAGTACTGGAGGGCATTCTCTACGGTATAGTGGGGGCCATCGTCGGCTCAATTATCGGCAGCGGGCTCTATTATCTCATGTTTAAAGGAATGGTGTCCGTCAGAGAACTCCGTTTTACGATACCCTGGAATGCAATAATCATAGCTGGTGCAGCGGCACTGATTATCTCTTATTTATCCGTACTGGCACCGCTGTCAAGGATTAAAAAGGAAAACCTCATGGAGGCTATAAGGGAGGATTATTAAAATCTTAATAGAGGATGTCCTTCAAAGTAGTATTGTAAGGCATCCTCTATTTCCTATATAATGAAATAAAAGGTTCCTGGTTGGTATTCCAATACACTGAAGCAGCAAATATTTTTCGGATATTCGGGGATAAACTGTGGCCTTAACTTGAGAAGGAGGAGTTGAAATGAGCAGATTGCTGCTGGTGGAAGATGACGAGTCACTGGCTATGGGAATAGAGTTTACTTTGAAGGACGAGGGCTATGAGCTGAAAAGGGCCTCTACATTAGAGGAAGGCAGGCTCCTTTTCGATAGAGGACAGTTTGACCTTGTGGTTCTTGATATAAACCTGCCGGACGGCAGCGGCTATGAGTTGTGTAAATATATCAGAAAAAGGAGCAGCATCCCGATAATGTTTTTAACAGCGCTGGATGAGGAAGTCAACATAGTACTGGGCCTGGAGATTGGCGGTGACGATTATATCACAAAGCCCTTTGGAGTGAGGGAGTTTTTATCAAGAGTGAAGGCACTTATAAGAAGGAGTGCCGGCGGTTCCAATTCGGGAAACAGGCTGAAAAGTGGCAGCGTGGAAGTGGATACCTCCGCTGCCCTTGTTAAAAAAAGTGGCCTGCAGGTAGGGCTCACTGCACAGGAGTACCGGCTGCTGCTTATATTCATGTGCAAGCCAAATACCCTCATGAAAAGGGATGAAATATTAAAGGAACTCATCGATGGACCGGAGGTTTTCTTCGATGAAAATACTCTGGCAGTATATATAAAAAGAATCCGGGAAAAATTAGAGGATAATCCAAGGGAACCTCAATATATAGTGACCATGAGAGGCATGGGTTACCTGTGGAATAAACCTGTGGTTAAGGAGTAAGGTTGATGAAGGGGTATTTTATAAATAATGAGCTCAAGAAAAGCACTGCAGTTTTGATTTCGATGATGTTTCTGTTTTTGCTCACGGTAATGACAGCTTTGAGGTTCCACCACCAGCAGTTGAAGCAGGATTACATAGAACGAATGGGGGTCGTAACCTTAAGACTGCTGCAGAAGGATCCCAAAATGGAAAAGGAAATCATGCCTTTAATAACCAGGGAGATATCCGTTGAAGAAGTTGATGAAGGACAGGCTTTACTTAAACAGTATGGACTGACGACAGGGCTGGAGGATACCTTCTTCCCTTATGTCAACAAGGCTGCTGGTAATAACTATGTTTCCATTGCCCTGATTTTTACTGTGTTTTCAAGTATATTATTCACATTTAACTATTATCAGCATGGTTTCTTTTATAAAAGGATAAGGAACCTGACACAGGCTGCCAAGATGGTCATAGAGGGTGACTTTGATATCACGATCTATGAAAACAGGGAGGGGGACCTTTCCAAGCTGGCAGTAGCCTTTAATTCCATGAAGGAAATAATTCGGGAGAATATCAGCGACTTAAAGAAAGAAAAGCAATTTCTGGCGGATATTCTTTCGGATATCTCCCACCAACTGAAAACACCCCTTGCTTCTCTTCTCGTATATAATGATATTTTACTCCATAAAAGGGTTAATGAAGAAGAGAGGCATACTTTCCTCGAAAACAGCCAGAACAATCTTTACCGGATGAGACGGCTCATTTTCAGCCTTCTCAAGTTAGCCAAGCTTGATGCCAAAGCCATTCAACTTGATAAAGAGGAATTGAGCCTCAATGAAACCATCCAGGAAGTTGTGGACACTATGGAAAGCAAAGCCCAGGAGGGCAAAGTCAAAATTGTCTTTCAGGAAAAGGGCGAGGTATACTTTAACCACGATCGGCTGTGGCTGGAAGAAGCGCTTATAAATATTGTCAAGAACGGTATTGAACATACCCCGGAAGGCGGAAGTATTAATGTGAGACTCACTGAGACTCCGGTGTACAGAAGAATTGAGATAGAAGATACCGGTGAAGGGATAAGGGAGGAGGACCTGCCAAAGATTTTCA
>JAUZPH010000018.1 GCA_030706065.1 Bacillota bacterium
TATTTTCGATCATGCCATTTCCGGTAGTGAACTCACAGACCTCAGGTCGCAAACCCTGAGCCATTCACTGCTGAAAGCCACAACCAGCAGCATTTCCATGACGTTGAAGCCAGAGTTACAAGCCTTCCTCAGACAGTTCCACTTCAGCCATGTTATATAATTATTGAGATATTTTGTGGCAACACCGTTAAAACTCACCAGAAATCTTTTGAGTTCTCTTCCAAAGGACTTGGCCTTTTGATTATGGTAGGTTTCTTCTATTACCTGATTTGAATAGGCAAGCTTGTAAAGCTTAAGATCAAGTTCCCTTGCAGCGGTATTATATGCGGCATTGTTGTTTGTACAGATGGTGGAGCCTGTTTTTACCCGGTCCTTGAGAAGGCTTATAAGTTGCTGAATACCCGGTCTCTCACTTCCGGTAACCTGAGAAAATATACCTTCACCCCTGTCCAGGCAGCACATTACTCTTACCCTTCTTACTGCATAGGTTTCCTAAAGCTTTACCCCTCGTTTCCTGGGCCTTCTTCCCATATAAAAGTTCTCATCCTTTGAATGATTCCCTTTGAAGCTTTCGGGAATTGCTGTTTCGTCAATCTCCACTATTCCTGAAAGATTGTCTTTCATTTCCGATTTTAGAGCATTTAATATTTTGTGCCTCCAATAGAAAGAGGTTTTCATATTTATGCCGACTACAGCGGCAGACTCTCGTATAGACATGCCCTTGGCCATGCACTCCATGTAGAGCAGCCACTGCTGAACTGTTTTTTTACTGCATCTTAAGGGGGATTTTGAGGTGAGGACAAAGCTCCTTCTGCACTCCTTGCACTTGTGGCGCTGCTTACCAAGCCTGTTTCTGCCGAACCTGACAATGGAGGATCCGCCGCATTTGGGACAGGCCAAAGGGCAACCATGGTTGCCTTCATGCCGCTTTTCTTCTGAGTCTGACGTTCCCGGAAGCAATAAAACATTCTCCAAATATTTTATCTGAGAAGGCTTTAAGGACTTTATGGCTTCAAATATTTCATTGATTTTATTTATTTTTTCTGACATATGTGCCACCTCTAAGTCAATAGATTTCAATTACTGAAATTTAATTTTTCAGTAATCAAAAACTGCTCATATACTCTATAGTTAGATTATTGACACATTAGGCTTGTCTAAATCAGTGTATATCACTAATTTACAACATAGCCTTAGTCTGCCTTATAAATATATTTGCCTGCTTTATATACAAAAAGAGCTGCTCATAATGTGATTTCTTCATTATGAGCAGCTCCTTTTCCGTAGTTGACAACCGGCCAGCCCTCTTTATCCCATGCTTTCTCGATGATAAATACAGACTCTGCAGGTCACTATTCTATAAATTCAATAACTCTGTTAAATACGGATTTAAACCAAAAGGTATATAAATGTGGATTTCTTGTAATATCAGATTCAAGCTCGGCAGCAGTAACCCACCTATAAGCTTCTACCTCATTTTCATCCGGAATTACTTCGCCGTCATAAGTTCCAACAAAGACATGATCATATTCATTTTCCGAAAGGCCATTTTCAAATTCCACATTGTATAAAAAACTGAATCTCTCTCTTAGTTCACAGGTAAAACCCATCTCTTCTCTAAGCCTTCTGTAAGCGGCTTCTCTCAATTCTTCTCCATACCGCGGATGGCTGCAGCAGGTATTGGTCCATAGTCCTGCGGAATGATATTTCGTTATATTCCTTTTTTGCAGCAGCAGCTCCTTCCTGGAATTAATAATGAATATTGAGAAAGCTCTATGCAATACCCCTTTATTATGAGCCTCTATTTTTTCTATGGGCCCCAATTCTTTATCATTTTTATCAACTGATATTATATATTCTGCCATTCAACCTTCTCCTTGTATTATGATTTGCTTTTAGTTCCCTTCTATCTTCCAGCATCTTGTTAGTTCGTCCTTATGGTTCCCCCAATAATAAGATTATGCCACTCTTCGCCATAAATAAAAAGGTCTGGAGGCCTCCCGGCCCCCATCGTTTCATAATATATACTGCAACTGATTTTCAATTCTTTGCACAATATAGTTTAATTTTTCACCTATAGTTAATTATTGCCTTGATCATTCCCCGGTTATTCAGCTCAAAAGCGTAATTCGGTTGTAGTGACCGGCACTCTTCATCCCGAAAAGCCCTTTCAAATTCCTTATAAATTTTATCTTCATCAAATCCTGCTGAAAACAATTCAAGCACAAAGTCCCTGGCTTCATTTACAGCCCGAAGGGACTTTTCCCAATAAACAGGCGTTTCACTTTTGCTTATAAAGCCAAAGTGAGGAGATACAATGTAACGTGCATTAGCTTTCCTGCACTTTTCGATGGAGTTTATTGTCTGCTCATAGCTTATTATAAACGCAGGATAAACTTTTCCCGATTTGCTCATGCACCCCGTTGTCTCACTTGTAAAAATCACCTCATTATTTACCAAGAATGATAATGAATCCTTGGTATGGCCAGGGGTCTCCAATACAGTAATACTTGCACCGCCTAAATCCAGTAAATCACCGTCAGAGACTTTCTGGTCTATTTTCATTAAGCTGTCATCGTAGTCTATAACTCTATCAAATCCATAATAATGTGCAGACTGACTGTTAAGTTCTTTAATTGTCTTCAAGGCGCTTTCTTTAGTTAAAATATTTTGTGCATATGCTGCAGCCATCACCTTAACCTCAGGCCACACCTCCCTTAAGTATGGCACGGCGCTGATATGATCGTAATGAGAGTGACTGAGCAGTACATAATCCAGCCTTCTTCCCTCATTAAGCACCTGTTGAATATTTCTTATGAGATCATAGGCGCAGTAGGCCATCCCACAATCAATCAATGCTGTTTTATCTTCTCCAAGTATTAAAAAAGAAGTACTGCTGCCTTTTCCGGCGGTAACGTTTATTATATTCTCCATACTTGATCACCTTTTCTTATGTTATGCAATGGCTGAAGCAGCCAATAGTTCGGTAATATTATACCACATAAATACCGGTGAAGTCCTCACAGCTGCTTGACAGCTCGTCGGCTTTTCCGCAGCCTGCCACATGTCCGTCCTTCATAAAGATAATCTTATCCGCCCGCTGCAGTACACACCTTTTATTCGAGGCGATTATGCAGGCAAATTCCCTTTTGGCAGTATTCTCCTCGAAACGGCGCCAGAATTCCTTTTCCGTTTCAGTATCAATAGCGCTGAAACTGTCATCCATTACATAAAGCTCCGCATCATGGAGGAACATTCGTGCCAGGGCAAGCCTTTGCCTCTGGCCTCCCGAAAGCCTTCTGCCGCAGCTGCCTGCATGGGTACCAAGTCCCACTTCCATCTCTGAAACATCAGCTTCAAATACGGCGCAATGCAGTGCCTCCCCGACTTCGGCCTCATCGGAGGCCTTGCCAAGAAGCATGTTCTCACCTATAGTATCGCTGAATATTTTAGCAATCTGTGGTGCATATGCCACATTTGGAGGTGCGAAAAAATCCTTCTGGTTCCTTATCTCCGTTCCGTTCCAGAAGACCTTGCCGGAATCCTTGGGAATCACACCCATCAAAACGTTAAGCAAAGTAGATTTTCCTGAACCCACACCCCCTGCCACTGCAAGAATCTCTCCAGGCTTCAGAGTAAAGCTTACATCGTATATGCCATTTCTGTCATCATGTCCATAGGTGATACCTCTCACCTCAAGTACCCTTAAAGGCGTCCTATCCATAGTTTTGTACTTGAATTTTTCCATAGCCTTAAAAGCACTTAATTTACAATGTGCAGTCAAATTCTCTTCATTCTCTTCCCCCACAAGTTCAAGAATGCGGTCATATGATACCTCTGCCTGCTTCATAAAGGAGAAAAGCTCCACAATCCTCTCCACACAGTTTGCAAGAGTTCCAAGATAGGCAGCGAACATGCTGAAATCCCCAATGGGAAACTCCCCCTGCATCATATTTTTCGCAACAACAAGCATCATAACAGCAGTACCTATGTATACAGTGCTGCCAAGTACTGCCTGGAGGCCTGACTCGAACAATTTATCCTTCAGCACTGCCCCAAGCCTGATTCGGTTTAACTTTTCGTACTGCTTCAAAAAACTACCCTGAGAGTTTGAAATTTTAATTGTTTGCACAAGATTTGCGGTATCGCTGATCATCTCGCTCACCCTTGAATGAATTTCACGGTTAGCTTTGCGGTTTTCCTTTATTCTCCTTGTTGCAGCATTGATTATCAGTATGGACAGTGACAGCGGAATAAAGATGTAGATGGTTACCTTCCAGTTGATTATGAGCAGCGATGCAATGGCGATTAAGGAATACACTACAAAGCCCGAAACCTCCGAAAGGAGCTGGGATGGAAAGGCACATGCAGGCACATCGTCATCAAGGAGCTCAAAAGCCTTTTCCGACTTCCCAGCCACATCCTTAATGTTGTCCTTATTGTATATAATTTTCATTATATTATTCCTCAGAAGGTTTTCATAATGGAAGTCCTGAATCCTATCCATCAAGGCACATGCCGTGATAGCACCTATTCTCACCAAGGATACACCAAGAACCCCTACAAAAAAAATCAAGCTCTGCGTCAGTACATTTCCACCAACCCCAGTGTCCTTTGCAACTGAGTTCAGAACCTCGCGGACAAAGTATGCCATGGCTGCGCTGTATGAAAATATCAATATATTGAGGAACAAGCTGATAAGGAACATCCACGGACGATATAACAGTATACGTATAAAAAGTTTAGGATACCCATGTTTCTTCATTTATCCCCACCTCCCCGTTCGATTCCATCGTTCTGCACAGGCTGTAAAACCTGCCTTTTTTATCTTTTTCCAACACTTCTTTTCTTCCATATTCGACTATTCTTCCGTCCTTCAGTATCATTATGCTGTCAATCCATCTCAATGCGGAAATTTTATGGGCAATGGCGATGACCGTTCTGTTTTCCGTAAGAACATCAATGGCGGACAAGATTCTCTGCTCCGTAACATAATCCAGCCGTGAAGAAATCTCATCCAGGATGACAATTGCGGGGTCCTTCAGGAACAGACGGATTATAGAGATCAGTTGAGCTTCACCTGCCGACAAATTATGTTCCCCCATCTCCAAATAAGTGTCAAGCCCTTCAGGAAACTTTGCAAGCCACTCAGTAAGGCCCATTTGTTTTATGGCGGCATGTATCTCACTATCTGAAAAATCATCGTTATATAGTGTAATGTTGTCCCTCAGAGTTCCATGTAAGAATTGAACCTCCTGAGTACAGTACGCAATCGAATGACGCAGACTTTCGCCGGTGAGCTCCTTTATACTGATTCCATTCAGCAGTATCTCCCCCTGTTTAAACTCATACAGCCTGGCAAGGAGCTTAGCCAGGGTAGTTTTGCCGCAGCCAGTCTCACCCATAATCCCCAGCCTCTCCCCAGGCTTGAGCTCAAAAGAAATTCCATGAAGCACCTCATTATCCTCAGAATACCCGAAGCTTAGGCTTCTCACCGCGAGTGTAATATCTCTGCTCTCTGTTTCCAGGTCACCTTCAGCTATGGAGCTCTCAATATCCAGCATTTCCTTGACCCTTATAAGCCCGGCCTTTGAACTCTGCAGACTGCTCAGATAATTTCTGAAATCTTGAAGCCGGTCGAATACCAACCCCGAATAAGTATGAATGAGATATACCGTTCCCAGTGTGATAAGTCCCTTGTCCCACAGCAGAACCGCAATACCGAGAGAAAGAACTGTGACCACGGCATCAAGAGCCGTTGATGCGCTCCAGAGTTTTGAATACATCATTCCGGCGGGCAGGCTTTCTTTAAACCACTCTTTCATTGCCTGATTCAAGATATGAAGGGAATATTTTTCTGCAGAGTTTGTCCTTATCTCAACAATGTTGTCTATCCTTTCCTTCATGATTCCATTGAATTTGGAACTGGCTGCCGAACTCCTTATATACAGTTTGGTACCGTAATCCTGTATGGCCTTGAAAATCCAAACGGAAGCGATACTGAAGGCCAGCATTGCAGCGGCAATACTCAAATTTTTCACTGCCAGAGCGGTCAGAATGCCCACCATAAGCAGAGTGCTCCCCACCAGCTTGAAAATCAGCATGTAAAAATAATTGAAAAGCCCTTCCACATCCTCATCCAGCCTTGTTATCATTTCACCGCTGGTCCACTTCTCGTGATGCTCCATATCAATTTTGAGAAAGTGGGTCATTACATCTTTTCTAAAGGAATTGGTGATCTTCCAGCTAAAACTCTGGGCAAAATATGACTCGCATACGCCCCCGGCCATATTCAGAACTATTGTGGCCATGTAAATCAAAACTATCATACCGATATATCCCAGTGCCTTTCCTGATACAGCCGAATCAATGAAATAACTCAGCACCTGGGGTAAAAGTATTTGAAGCACAATATTTCCAATAAAAAATACCGCCAGGAGTAAGATGGATTTTTTCTGACCTTTGAGGTATTTAAACAAAAATGAACCGAAATATTTTTTCTTTCTCATATTATATCTCCTGTATTCCTTATATGCACACAAAGATTATCAATCTTTGTGTCTCCGTTTCAGCGGGATTTGCTTGCAAAGTTCTCAATGTTTTATTCAACGTTGTAAGCTTTTTTAACTAACCTTTGCTCAATGTTATTTTATAGCCTCAATATAATGAAATGAAAGATAAAGAACATTTCTGCATTATTCTTTACATAAAAATACTGCCGCGGTTATTACCGCGGCAGCATAGCTTATCTGTCCCTTGTATATACAATTTTCTTAATACTATCAATGGAAAGAAAAAATTCCTCTGCCAAATCCGGGATTGTATATCCGCTTTTATACTTGCTGCAAATCTCTTCATTTCTTTTTAGCAGGAAATCCCGATTCCCTGATTTCTCTCCCCATCTTTTTCGCGCATTATTTTCGGATGGAATATAAATATATTCACCTTGAATATATTTTTGAATTTCTCTTATCAAATTATCCGGTAAAATTGTTTCAACCTTTACATATCTCATAAAGCTCAGCTCCTTAAGTTTATACTTCAAATTAAGGAAGCAAAGCCTGTATAAGTATGAATATTATTATACTGGCGACTATAGGGTTAAACGTTCTAAACTTATTTTATGTATGCCCGATAACCCGTTGAAGATTCGGGATTTTCGAACATGCATAAGTTAAATGTTGACCGTTTAACCCTTTAAATAATACCTCTGTGCAAATTGCCGCCGCAAGCCATACCTACAGACTTTGCACAGAGTTTATTGAGCATTTCTTTTTCCATCAACACATATCTCATAGTATCACTCTCCAAAAATATCTTATGTAATAAATTATACCCACTATTGTAACTATTTTCAATACACAAACTATTTAACAAACATTGCTTTGAAAAAGATGCTCCATGCCAGAAATCCTTTCAATGAAATCACCCCATATCTGCCCTTGGTCTTTCCAATGACAGCAATAATTATAAAGGGATTTAACAGGAACAAAAACTGGCAGTTCTCAATGAACTGCCGGTTTTATAAATATTCTTTCTATTTATTTCCGTTAAACAAACTATACATAACAGGTACTATGACCAATGTTAATATGGTTGAGAATACGAGCCCTCCTAAAACTGCTATACCCAGTCCCTGCGATATGAGGCTTCCGTGGGAGAAGCCCAGTGCCAGAGGGAGCAGAGCCATAACCGTAGAAATAGCGGTCATCAGAATAGGCCTTAATCTTACCGAACCCGCTTCCAGTAGCGCCTCCCTTACAGCCATACCTTTTTTCCTGTTGGTTTTTACCCTGTCAAGGAGCACAATGGCATTGGTAACAACAATACCTATGAGCATCAGCATTCCTATCATTCCTGATACTGTCAGCGGCTGATTTGCAATAAACAGAGCCGCAATGGCCCCTACTCCTGCAAAAGGCAGCGAGAACAGGATTGCAAAAGGTGTTACCGGCTCACCAAAGGTAATTACCATAATCATATATACAAGCATTACCGCTACTGCCATTGCCATTGCCATCTGAGAAAAGCCTGAGGAAATATTTTTGTTACTTCCAGTAAGTTCATAGGTTACTCCCGCCGGCAAGGACTGCTTTATACCTTCAATTTCATTTCGGACATCTTTTGTAACCTTGTTTGTATCGCTGATTTTTATATCTGCATCCACCGCTGCATACTGTTTTCCGTTAAGCTCGGAGATGGTTGCCGGGCCATCCTTCTGCTCAACATCGGCGATATCTCCAAGCTTGACCACCTCTGCAGCTCCCTGTATCTCAAGATTCTTGATTTTATCAACACTGTCGATATCCTGGGAATTGTAGCCGAGCATTACCTTAACAGAACTGCTGTTATCGGATGTACCGTTATTCATGGTGGCGATGTTCATAAAGCCCAGATAGTTTTTCACCAGCCCCGCAGCGGTAGCCGGGGTGATTCCCTTTGCTGCAGCTTTGGCAGCATCCACGGTTATTGATACTTCCGGCCTCTTTTGGGAAAGGTTGTTGGTTACGTTGCTTAAGGTATCCATTTGCTTAAGCTTATCCGTTATTAGCCCTGCAGCCTTTGATATGTCATCTATATTGCTGCCGTTGATGATAACTTCTACGTTGTCAGACTGTGTACCGGTAATACTTTGAGGAGTTACCGTCATAACTTCTCCGTCATTATTAAATTTTTCGGCTTCCTCTCTAAGCTCCCCCACAGCCCTGCTTATATCTCCATCTTCCTTCAGTACTACAGTAAAGGCCGCTGCATTTGAGCTTTGATTGGATAAGGGGCCGCTGCTTGTACTGCTGGTATCTCCCACAATACTTGCCGCATTTACAACATCGCTTCTCCCTTTAAGATACTCTTCATATTTTAAGGCTTCCTCGTTGGTTTTATCCGAAGAAGTACCAACGGGCATGGAAAGTTTTACATTGATTATATTGGAGTCTGAAGAAGGCATGAACTGAATACCTATCTTTTTTAAAAGGCCTGCAGAGGTCAATAACAAGATCAGGCACAGTCCCAGAACTACAAGACGGTGGTTTAGCACGGTATTCAGCACTTTTTTATAGCCTTTTGCCATTGCACCTTCTTTTTCAACATGCTTCACTTTCTTGCCGGAAAGCATGAATTTGCTCATAACAGGCACTACAGTCAATGCAACCAATAGTGATGCAAGAATACATATTACTACGGTGTAGGCGAAAGGAATAAATACCCTTCCGATCAAACCGGAAATAAAGCTCAAGGGTATAAATACTCCGACGGTAGTTATGGTTGAGGCTGCAATGGCTGTTCCCACCTCGTGGGCCGCTTCCTCAATGAGTTCAGCCTTGTTTTCCTCCGTACTCTTTGAAAGGCTCAGCCTTCTGAATATATTTTCAATAACCACAATGGAATCATCCACTATTCTTCCCACGGCAACAGCAATTCCACCCAGGGACATTGTATTCAAGGTGATACCGAACCTTGGAAGCATTATCAACGCTATAAATACCGAAAGTGGTATTGATACTACGGCTATGATTGTAGACTTTATATTTCTCAGGAACAAGGCAATAACTATCATTGCAAAGATTGCCCCTATCACTCCCTCCTCCATCATTCCACTGACGGAATCCTTAACAGCTTTTGAGGAATCATTTATTTTATTGAATTTTATATCTGTATTGTCTTTTGAAAAATCAGATACCTTCTGGTCTACATCCTTTGCCAGCTGCACGGTGTTGGCATCATCTGTCTTGAAAATATTGAGGACTATTCCTTCCTTATAATTGGATCTGGCAAAATATTTGGCATTTTCATCATCTGTACTTATATCTGCAATATCCTTTAAAAAGATCACCTTCAGCTGAGTATCCACTGTGGAGGAATTGCCTGTACCGGTGGATTTTGTGCCGGCAGCGGATTTAGGGCTGCCAAGCTGTATCTGAGACGAGGAGGCACTTTGGCTCAAGGCAGTTCCCATTTGCTGCTGGGCACTTAAAAGCTGCTGAAGGGAATTGGCAGAGCTCTGTATTACAGCATTGGCCTGTGCAATGGCGGCACTGGCCTTGGTTCTTTGATCTGCAGTGGACTGGGGATTGGACAGTACTGCCTGCTGGCTAAGAATAATGCCCTCCTGCTGCTGTATTATACTTAATATTGCAATACTCTGAGTGTTGTTTCCTATCATTTCGCCCAGAGCCTTGCTTGTTGTACCAACACCTTGAGCCATCTGGCCCATAGCTTGTCCCAGTTGTCCGAGGGCATCACCCATCTGGTTCATGCCTTCACTGACTTTACCAAAGCTGTCCGACATTATTTGTGTTGTATTTGGAGGTACAATTATCGGAATGGCCTTTATATCATCAATACTGTTGTATTGATTGGAAACTCTTATGGCTAAGTCCTTTTGATTTATTTCCGCAGCTCCCACAGGGTAGGATATATTATTGGCATTTATATAATTCTGAACCGACTGAAAGGTTAAATTATTATCCTTCATCTTCTGTGCATCCAATTTTATATATACATTACTGTTTTTGAGCCCTTGTACATTCACGCTGGAAACTCCTGCCACACCGCTTAGCTCCGGTTGAAGCTTGGAATTTACGAACTCTGTCAAGTCATTTATGTTCCTGCTGCTTTCAACAGTGTAAGTCATGGCGGCAAAGCTTCCCATGGTCACTTTTGAAACACTTGGCTTTTGAGCATTTTGAGGCAAGGAAACCTTGCTTACAGCCCCTTGAATATCGCTGACGCCTTTATCTACATCGGCAGAATAATCAAATTGAGCCACCACAATAGAGACATTTTCATTGGATATACCCCTTATATCCGTCACTCCCTGTATCCCTGACAGAGACTTTTGTATGGGCCTCGTAACGCCGCTGGCAATATCGTTTGGTGCAGCCCCCGGATATACCGTAAAAATCGTAACTACAGGTATTGAGATGTTAGGCATGGCCTCCTCTTTTATACCTGAGCCGGAATATATACCCCCTACAACAATAAGAATAGCTGCCAGGAATATTACAAAAGTATTTTTCATAGAAAACTTAGTAAAAAATTTCATTTCATATCCTCCATATATTTCTTCATCTTTATCTCTCTTACACTGCGAAGCAATTCCATTCTCAAATCATAGATCTCTATGATTTGCTCGTTATCAAGGTTCTCAATGACTTTACGTGCCAGCAGGTCTTTGTCGATGAGGGCTATGATCTGCAGAAGTTCTTTAAGGTACGGCAGTTCCTCACCTATATTAATCAGAGCATTCTTGAAAGTATTAGAAAGCAGTGAGTCTCTCATATTATCAACAATCCTCATGAGCTCTTTTTCAAGTTCATAGGTCAAAGACAAGAAAAGATTATTAAAAAAACCATGATATTTTTCATCTGAAATCATAGAAAGAATTGAGATAAATACCTGCCTGTTCACTGTAAATACATTGGTATTTTCATCTTTTGCGTAATTTTTTAAAAATTCATCCATTTTAATTTTCAGAAAGCTTTCAATTAAGAAAAAGTACAGATCCTCTTTGTCATCAAAGTATTGATAAAAGCTTCCCCTGGAAATATCGGCCATCTTGATTATCTGATTAATTGACGCTTCATGATACTGATGCTCCGAGAATTCAGCCAATGCTGCAGCCTTGATTCTATTCTGTTTTTCACTTGATAAAGTAAAGAATAACTGCTTTGGCATAATTACCTCCTTTTGATATGTATCGAAAAATATAGTTCACCGAGGTGACAGGTTGTCATTTCACATCCCTATTATAAATGACAACCTGTCATCCGTCAACGGCTTTCTTTTTTAGTTAAAGCATAATGAGAAAATCCTATCGTATTATCATTGCAGCTGTTAAGGGCATAAACCAGGCTGTGTTCCAGCTCACAGCACGGGGTAATAAAAATCAGAATAAGGGCTATAATGCCCGGCACCACCGGAATTTCCGTATTGTAATGGTTCTGGTAATAATCCATACCGCTTCCTATAGGAAAGAATATTACCTTAAATATATTCATATATAAAAGGGCAGATTAATAAATATCCAAGGTTAAAACCATATTGTCAAAAAAAGAGGTATGCCATGATATCGGAAAAGAAGTTAGCAGAAAAGAGATTAACGGAAGCTTATAACAATGCCAAAATTGAATACTTTGACAACAATTCCAAATATATATTTTTCAGTGACTGCCATAGAGGAGATTGTACACCATCTGATGAATTTGCAAAAAATCAAAATATCTTTTTATTCGCTTTGGAATTCTATTTTAATAATGGCTATACATATGTGGAAGTTGGAGATGGAGATGAACTTTGGGAACACGCTAATTTTAAACATATAAGACTGGCACATGATGAGGTATATTCTCTATTAAAAAAGTTCTATGATGCCGGCAGGTTGATTATGCTATACGGCAATCACAATATACACTTAAGCTATAGAGATTTTGTAGAAAAGACCTATTATAAATTCTACGACGATTATAACGAGGAAGAAGTAGAGTTATTTCCCGGGATTACGGTGGATGAGGCAGTAGTGTTTAAACATAAAAATACAGGGCAAGAAATACTGACCGTTCATGGCCATCAAGGAGACAGAATGAATGACAGGTTATGGCGTTTTAATATGCTTACAGTGAGATATTTTTGGAGATATCTTCACTCGGTAGGGTTTATAAATCCCGCAAGCCCTGTAAAAAGTGCCGAAAGGATTCATAAAATTGAGCGGATTTACAGCGGTTGGATTGAAAAGAACAAAATTATGGTCATCTGTGGACATACTCATAGGCCGCATTTCCCCAAAGCCAGGGAATTGCCTTACTTCAACGACGGATCCTGTGTACGGGCCAATGGAATACAGGGTATTGAAATAGCAGATGGAAAAATAATGTTGATTGAATGGAGAATCAAAACCGATTCAGAGGGTGATCTTAATATAAAAAGAAAAATATTAAGAGGGCCTGAACCAATCGAAACCTTTGATCTAAGAAACAACAAGGATTCGAAAATTTAGGCCTTTAATATTCGATTGACCGCCCGCTTACAGTCTCCCGGACCAGCAGCACTGCTTTGCCTTGCGGCCGCTGCCGCAGGGACACGGGTCGTTCCGTCCGATACCTTTCCACCGTGCCTGCGCTTCTGCACGGAGCTCTGCCAGAACAGCAGCAGGAGTTAATCCCCGTTTTCTGAGCTGAATGATTTGTTTTATCGGCTTTTCGGCATGAGCAAAGAACATCTTTAGACCGCTGCAAAGATAATTAAGTCCCGGCTCACCATTTTCAGCAAAAGCGAACCGATCTTTAGGACACCCTCCATTGCAGACTTCCAGCCATGAACAAGAGCGGCACTGCATGGGAAGACTGTCCCTCTTGGCGCTGCCGAAGCGGCTCTGTTGAGGTAAATCAACCAGTGTACTGATGGATGATGCTTCAATGTCACCAATGCGGTGCTCCGGAGCAACATAATGATCGCAGGAGTATACTCCGCCATCCTGTTCAACGATGAGTACCCGTCCGCAGGTGGGAGCCATCCAGCATACACTGGCATTTCCCCCTGACCATACCAGTGACATTTCGGCAAACAGCTGTATATCCAGCCGTCCAAGATCCTGCCGGATCCATTGGTCGAAAACCTCGCATAAAAATTTCCCATATGCCTCTCCTGTTACGGAGTCCGCTGTCACCTTTTTGTCCTCAGTGCGGCGTACAATGGGTATGAACTGGATCCATCCCGTATCAAGGTCTCTCAGCGCGTGATAAACCGCTGCAGGTTCCTCTGCGGTGGCATAGGTTACTGTGCACAGCAGATCGGGCTGAATGCCATGAGCCTTAAGACGGCGCACACCTTCTACCACACGCCCGTAAGTGCCTCTTCCGCTGCGATCTTTCCGGTATCTGTCATGCATTTCCATTGTACCGTCTATGCTCAAACCCACATCAAAGTGCTCTTTTGATAAAAACGAGCACCATTCATCGTCAAGAAGAATTCCATTTGTCTGAAGGTTGTTCCAGCAGCTCCAGCCTTCCGGCAGGTACCGCTTCTGCAGTTCTACTGCATGACGGTAGAAGTCCAGTCCGGCCAGGGTCGGTTCCCCGCCATGCCATGTAAAAGGAACAATTGGTCCGGGACTTGCCTCTATGTATTTACGGATATACATCTCCAGCATACTGTCCGACATCCGAGACTGATGTTCACTTTTATTTAAGCTCCCGGTTTTTAAGTAATAACAGTACTTGCATTCCAGGTTGCACAGCGGACCTACGGGCTTAGCCATGACAGCAAATGGTTCTGTATTCTTGAGGTTTTCCACTTCCATGTTATCTTCCTTCCTGCTCACACACATTTCTTCAGCTCCATCAGCTTTACTAGAAGTATCAGAAATTTCGTTTTCCTATGTATACATTATGTCTCATTCTTCAGGTGTTTCCCAAAGAACTCAAAGGTCTTCTGCCACCCATCCATAGCCTGCCGCGGCCGGTACATCTCAGTATGATAATACCAGAATCCGTGCCCTGCACCATCGTATCGGTGGAATTCATAATTCTTCCCATGCTTCTTAAGTTCTTCCTCGTGCAGGTCTACCTGTTCCGGTGTAGGGAATTGATCATCATTCCCAAACAGTCCCAGCAGAGGACAATTAAGCTGCTCTGTATAGTCAATTGGAGCCACAGGCTGGGACGGCGTCAATTGCTCTTTTGAGGCAACTACACGGCCGCCCCAGCAGTCCACCGCCGCATCGATACCCTCTACCCTGCAGGCTGCAAGAAATGCATGCCGTCCGCCGGAGCACATACCGATAACACCTACCTTGCCGTTTGCATAGGGTAAGGAGTGCAGATATTCCACTGCTCCTGCGCAGTCACCCATTACACTGTCGTCGGAAACACCGCCTGCCTCACGGGCTTTTGTCGCTATTTCCTCGGGATACCCGTGGCCAAACCTGCAGTAAATGTCGGGACATACAGTAAGATACCCATGCTGAGTGAAACGACGGGCGGTCTCCCGGCAGAACTCATCCCATCCCGGCATATGAGGAATCAATATTATTCCCGGAAATGGCCCTTTCCCAAGGGGCCGTGAAAAGTAAGCGTGTATATGATCGCCGTTATGTCCTTTCATTGTGATGGTCTCCGCCAGCATTCCTTCATACTCATCAGTTCTGATTTTGTTCCACATAATATTCCTCCTTTGAATAGCCTTTTTGTTATTATAACTCAAATCATAACAGAAAAAACAAAACCGTTATACGGCATGTACAATAGACTGAGGCAGGGGCGAATCTCTAGAAAAATTGAATTACAGCAGGATATGAAAAATATAGTTATTTTTTTCACAATTTCGTATAAAAATTTTTACTTTTCTCCGGAGGCATATAAGACGGACATTGCAGCTGTTATACCCTCTGACTTTTTCATTTTCTTGAGCTTTGCAAAAACTTCTGTTCTAAAGTCTTCAAGCCTCTCTTTAGGAATTGCCTCCAGTACTCTTATACCACCATGAGTCCAAAGTTTGTCCCACCATTCTCTTTCATTCTTATACTCGAAGGTTTTTTCTTCACTTATCACTTTTATATTTTTAAACCCTGCTTCATTTAGAATTTCATATAAAGTTTCTTCTGTATCAAAAGCCGGACCATCGTAGTCTTGAATTTTTCCTTCAGCACCTACCAGATACTTATCCACCAACTCACCATACCACCTAAATCTTTCATCTCTTTTATTCAAGAAAGTAGTGAAGGAAAATCTGCCATCACTTTTGAGAACCCTCTTGAATTCCTTCAAAGCAGCTTTGTAGTTTGGAAAGAAGAATATTCCAAATCCACATAGTACATGATCAAATCTTTCATCCGCAAACTCAAGCTTCTCAGCATCCATTACCATTACCCTTGCATTTTGTATATCTCTTCGTCGTATCTCCAAATTAGTTTTACAAACCATTCCTTTTGATATATCAATGCCTATAACATCTCCGTTTTGCCCGACCTTCTGTACAGCAGGAAGAAGTGAAGCTCCTTTTCCCGATGCAATATCCAAAATCCTTTGATCTTCATTTATCCCGGCGAATTTAACCAACCGTTCCCCAAAATATGCGAAGTATCTTGGACCACTTGCATCAAAATCCTCTGACACTTTATCAAATAAATTAGATATGAGCCTCTTTACACTTATATCTTTTTCTTCCATAGACACCTCTCCTCGTATAATAAGTTTATAATTTAACTTATCACCTCCGAAAAATCGGTGAAGATTCGATATTTTCTCCGGTGAATTTGTTAGAGTTTAAACTCACACATCTTTATAGCTGCGGAAATTTATAATTAATCTATCACCTTCAAAAAATCGTTGAAGATTCGATATTTTTTCAGGTGAATTATTAGGGTTTAAATTTCCGAATCTGTAACTACACCTTAATAATTTGCAGGTACTATATTAATTGTACCAAACTTTCTTGTTCTTATAAATAAAAATTGTCATGATTTTACCGCATCACTGACAATTTGAAGCTTGGGAATCAATATAATCATAAGTCAGGCACCGCACAGAACCAGTTATATAGCTGCGGAAATTTATATTTTAATCTATCGCCTTCGAAAAATCGGTGAAGATTCGATATTTTCTCAGGCGAATACTTTAAGGTTTAAATTTCCCCATCTGTATAAATATTGAATCTATAATTGTAACTATAAACACAGGATATCCCCCCACAATAAAGTATGATTAAATTCTATCACAACTACATAATCGTGGAAATAGAAAAAGCCATTCTTTGACATCATCCTTTAAGATTGCCTGAATTTCTTTCCTGTGCATTTTAACAACAAAGCCGGTCGGTAAACTTCTGAAGTACGAAATTTATCCACCGGCTTTGAGTACAGTACCTCTGGAATATCCAAATTAAAGAAATGTTGTTATCCAGGCTTTTGTGATAGAATAACAGCTTTAACAAATGAATCCGTCATTTCCTATTTGGTGTGTCTTTGTCCTTCTTCGTAAAGATACTATTCACGGCAATCACAATCACAATCGCAATGTTCACGTCTGTCCAATGCAAAGAAGCCGAATATTATGAACAGTATGATAACTATTGTGCAGCAGCCTCCACCTTCACTGTGCCCGGACATCCAGCAAGGGTCACAACAAGGCCTGCAGCAGCAGTCACTATGACATCTTCTGTGACATCTACACATAGGAGCACCTCCTTTTCAACATGTGTTAGTCAGCATTTTCGTCGTAATAAAGATGCGGAAATTTAAACCTTTAGTATTCGCCTGAGAAAATATCGAATCTTCACCGATTTTTCCGGATGTAAAATTTCAACGAATTAGAATTCAATTTATAAGAAATTTTACATCCCTGATAATTAAAAAATAAATTTCCGCATTTATATATCATATTCTGACAACAGGAATTGTGTAACTACGAATTACTTGAAAATGAGTGAATAAAACAACTGTATAAACGTTCTTTTATCTTACCTTGAACCATCTCCTGATCTGCCTGTCGCTGCCTTTGGAGCTTTTATGCCTGAATTCGCCGGTTTTGGAGTCATAGATATACCTCTTCTCAAAGAA
>JAUZPH010000180.1 GCA_030706065.1 Bacillota bacterium
CTGGGAGCCATATCCCTTGACCTGTTTGCCGTGTTGTTTGGAGGTGCTACCGCCCTGCTTCCTGTATATGCTTCCGAGATTCTCAAAATTGGGCCTACAGGACTTGGAATACTGCGTTCAGCACCGGCGGTGGGTGCACTACTTACGGCAGCACTGCTTGCGAGAAAACCTTTGAGAAAAAGAGTCGGACGTATCATGTTCACAGCGGTAATATTCTTCGGGATTTCAACGATAGTCTTTGCCTTGTCAAAGTCCTTCTTCTTGTCACTGGCAGCGCTTTTCGTACTTGGAGCTTCCGATGTTATAAGCGTGGTTATCCGCTCTACTCTTGTCCAAACAAATACTCCGGATAATATGAGAGGAAGGGTAAGTGCAGTAAACCTGATGTTCATAGGCACCTCAAACCAGTTTGGAGAATTTGAATCCGGTATTACAGCTACCCTGTTCGGTACCGTACCTGCTGCAATGATTGGAGGAATAGGAACCATTGTTGTGGTTCTCATTTGGATGAGAATCTTCCCTGAACTTGTGAACATAGATAAATTGCAACACCAAATATAGATGTGTGAGTTTAGACCTAAATAAACTCACACATCTATATCAAAAGGGCGTATCCAGCCGGGATATCGGTATAGGACACGTCCTTTTTTTAGCAGAAGTATCTCTTTTTGATATCTACTCCAATTTCCGTTCGTTCCAGTTCAACATTATTGATTAAAAATGCAAACTGTCTGCTGGCTACGAATTTTATTCCCTCTATCTCGATGCAGATATCGTCTTCCCTAACCTTATCATAGATCATTTCCAGGTCAGCCTGCCCGCAGCAAACCTCTGCAAGCCGGAACCTTACCGCCTTATTGGGCCATTCCGCCAAATAGACCTTTAGGAAATCCATAACTTCCCTGTCTGCCTTAATATTCATGCTTGAACCTCCTTATCAATATACTGAATATGGTTCTTCCAGTATATTATTTTTAGCCATAGCTTGTCAAAAAAACCGAAACACCTTGAAAATCAATGCTTCGGTTTTTAATATATTTAGCCCTTTATGCCTTTTGAATTTAAAGCGTCTGACCGCCAATATCGGTAATGCCGAGTGATTTTAAGGTATCTCTGGCATATGTAAGGTTAGGATCTATTGACAGTGCCTTTTTATAATCTTCTACGGCTTTATCTTGTTGCCCCATTGCCAGATATACATTTCCCCTGTTATTATATGCCATGGCATAGGAAGGATTAAGAGATACTGCCTTATTCAGGTCCTTCATGGCATTATCATTGTCGCCCATCTTGTAATATGCAAATCCCCTGTTATTATAAAGTGACGCGTCATCCGGGCGTATTTTTATTGCATTATTGTAGTCCGCAATTGCCTCTTGATATTTGCCTGCTGTCCTATAGCATATAGCTCTGCCGACAAGTGCATCAATTAAATCAGGAGTAATCTTTAATGCATCTGTATAGTCATCCATGGCTTTATCGCTCTGTCCTTGATAAGTAAATAGATTACCCCTGTCGTTATAGGCCATTGAAAAGTTGGGTTCCATCTGGATGGCCTTAGTCAGGTCTGCCTCAGCTTCAGCATATTGCTTAAGATTGGTATAACTGTCCCCTCTTAACAGATATTCGAAGGCTGTCTTAGGAGAAAGGCCCACTGCCTTCTGCGAATCGCTTTGTACAGAAGAAGTATTACCTATGGCCATGAAAGCAACGGCTCTGACTGCATAGGCTTTTAGGTTATTACCATCTGCACTGATTGCATTGTTACATTCCAGCACTGCATCTTCCGGTTTTCCATTTTCATATAGAGCATAGGCCTTGTACATGTGTGCATCGCTGTTGTTATTGTCAGATTTGAGGACACTGTCTGCAGCCTCTACCAGTTTATCAAAATCGCTTTTCAGAGCATAGCTGTCCATATTCTTTAACAAGGCAGCCGCCCTCTGTGTTTCTATATCGTCAAGCAGTGCCTTTACCTTGGCATCATTTGTTTGTTTATAAGCATCGGTCAGGAAAGTATAAGCCTCCTCAATTTCATTATCTTCCTTATAGAGATCCACCAGCTTCTTATATGCATCAATATTAGTTTTATCTTCTTTTATCATGTTTTTGAGCAGTTCCTTTGCATTGTCCTTCTTATCATCGGAAATATATGCATCTGCAAGCTTCATACCGGCTTCCTTGTTTTTAGAATCGAGCTCTACTGCTTTTTTTAAATCATTAATTGCATCACTGTATTTCTTGCTTTCAAGACTTGCAGCGCCTCTATCGGCATACGCCTCGGCAAGGTTCTTACTTGCTTCCTTGTTATCAGGTTGAAGTTCCTTAACCTTTTCCAGTGCAGTTATGGCATCATCATACTTCTTGTCCTTTAAGTATTCCGTTCCCTTATTGAGATTGCGCTTAGCCGCTACAGGCTTGGAATTATAATAAAAGTATCCTCCAACACCCAGTGCTGCCAGTATCACTATTACCAGGACTGATATCACTATCTTTTTCTTTTTCTTCTTCCTGACTTTCACCGCAGGAGCGGTACTTGTTGTATTCGTCATGACATTTGGATTAGTAGCAGCTGTATTAAATGGAATGTAAGGATTAGGATTAATATTTGTGTTAAGGGGCATATTTTGATTGGGAACGTGAAATGAACTGTTTGCATCAACCTGTGATGGTTGTTCCGCTAATTTAAAGCCGCAATTAGTGCAAAAGATAGTATTGTCAGGCAATTGTTTTCCGCAGTTTCTACAAAACATTTTGCTCTCTCCTTTTAACAGTATTTTATCTTTCCAATTATTCTACATTGGTTTAAAAATTCCTTCTTGGAATTTATTTGTTTTATTTTAAGGGGAGTATTAAAATTAAGATATGCTTTTATCGAAATTCAACTTTGTATCCTGATATATAATATAGGAAGTAATAAAATCTTTACATTGAGCTGTCCCAAAATATCCAATCTTCACAGATTTATGGGACTGCTCAATGTATTTAGATTTTCACTTTCCATACAGAAGGAGAAATATTATGTCGATTTATAGATTGTCTGAAGATTTGATATTTCCTCATCCCTCTCTGGCAAATGAAGACGGACTGCTTGCCCTGGGAGGTGATCTGTCTCCGGAGCGGCTGCTGCTGGCATATTGCAATGGAATATTCCCCTGGTTTTCGGAAGATGAGCCTATACTCTGGTGGTCCCCAGATTCCAGGTTCGTGCTGTACCCCAAAGATATCAAAGTCTCTCATTCCATGAAAAAACTTCTAAAAAAGAATACTTTCAGCGTGTCCTATGATACATGCTTTAGAGATGTGATAAGCAGCTGCGCAAGCACAAGAAAAGATACGGGAACATGGATTACAGCTGAAATGATAGAAGCCTACTGCACTCTTAATAGGCTTGGCTTTGCTCATTCTGTGGAAACCTGGAACGAGGGCAGATTAGTAGGAGGGCTGTACGGAATAGCGCTGGGTAAATGCTTTTTTGGAGAGTCCATGTTTTCAATAATGCCCAATGCCTCCAAGACTGCAATAATTACACTTAGCAGACGGCTTGAGGAAAAAGGCTTCCTGATGATAGACTGCCAGGTATATACAAAACACCTTGAAAGCCTTGGAGCTGTTAAATTGCCCAGAGAAGAATTTTTACAAGTTGTAGAACAGGGCATTTCCATGAAACCGTTGAAATTGTCACTATAAATAAATGGGCATTTCATTAGTTCTCTAATGAAATGCCCATTTTATCAGGCTTTATAAACTTGTTTTGAATTGACTATATAATTACTAAAGATATAAACTCCGGAAGTGTTTTTTGTATAAACCATTGAAACACTGGCTGTGATTACATACCCCTGGGATCCGTAACTGCCGGAAGAATACAATGAAAAGGAATAAGTCCTTGAACTTGCCGAATCGACATAGGTAATATCACTGTTAAGAGTAGCCTTATATGACGCCATATTGTCTCCATAAAGTCCGCCGCTGTTATACAGGTTTATTATACTTGTTCCTGTAGATACACTACAGTTGTTGTTTTTAATATAATTTATAAAATCATATATCCCTGCCTCTGCACTGTAATATGCTCTGGTATTGTATCGGGTATCAGCAGCAAGCCTGCTGTTCTTCACACTGGTATCCAGCATGAAGGCAGCCAGTACAAGGGTAACCATCATAACAATAACAACTACGATAAGGGCAGCACCTTTTTTCCTCATCTACCTCACCTATCTTTTTATATTTACTGCTGTTGAGCTTGAAAACTGTGTATTTGCCTCGATACCGGAAACGGTTATGAAAATTAGTTCATTTTCATTATTACTTAAAGCCCCCTGGCTTATCACTATTGAACTTATATACAGACACTGATTACCATTCTTGTCAATTAACTGCTTAGATGAGGCATTATAGTAAATATCAGGGTTTGAGGAATTTGATGTCAAATCAATAACAACCTTCCCGCTGGAAATAACTTGTCCAACTGGACTACCGGATAAAGTTACAGTTCCGGAACTTCTTAGCTTGTCACTCATTAATCCGAGGGCCTTGTTAACATTATATTGAAGGTCAACATTGTTATTGAAACCCACAGACTGTCTTATCTGATTAAAGAAGGTCTTATAAATATATCCGGAGATTATTATAAAAATACTTAATGCAATCATCAGCTCAATCAATGTGAATCCTTTTTTGTTCATATCCTCACCCTAATTTGCCAGAACATGGCCCTTCAATATTACTTCATTTTCATAATCCTTAGGGTCCCGCCGAACCCTTACTGTTACCTCATAAAGTATCCCGCCCTGTGAGTCACTAATATTACTCTGGACCACGACATAGTATCCGCTGATATTCTGAAAGCTGTTCCCGGGAGCACCCTCACTGGTATAGCTCCCGATATTTGTCTTAGTGGTCTTGAACTTCTCCAATTGTGTTTGAGCCACCATCATCATATTTTGCTTGTCCATCTGAAGGGTCATATTTTTATTTGCCGTGACATTAAGCCTTACAACAACAACGGACAATACTCCAAAAATAGCTATGGCAATCATGAGTTCTATAAAGGTTAAGCCTTTCTTCCTGCTCTTCATCTATTTCACCACTTTTGTGTAGGCATATTTCGATCCTGTATAATCCACCCCGAAAATTTCATAGCCTGTACAATTTTCAAGTACATCAACAACTACAGTACCTTTATAATCAGGGTAATTCGCTCCTTCCATATTCCAACTTCCTACAATCAAAGCATATCCGGTCTTAAAATCAGTTGTGTTGACATTTGCTCTATTGGTCCAGTTCGGCAAGTAGGCATTTCCCATTGAAAGATTCTTTAATATATTATATGCATTAGTGCTCATAGTTCCTTGATCACCATTAGCAAGATTCACAATATTGGAACTTAAAGTATTTGCAACCAAAGCAACATTGTTTCCCAAGGCCTGGGTCATGTCCGCAGTCACAAGAGTTGAGAGATTAATTTTTGTGTAACTAACGTTCTGCCCATTCTGGTCAACTCCATATACAACGTAGCCTACAGGATTTGCAGTAATACATACTATAACCGTCCCAGCTCTATTGGAATACTTAGTACCTTCTATTGCATCATTCGATTGTGTTGGGTCAGATATTATTGAGTATTTAACATTGGGGTCCACATATCCGTTCCCATTACCTATTACATCCGCATTAGCATAGAAAGGATTGACTATATGCTTCGAAGCATTTCCAGGGGTAAATTGATTATTTAAGTCTGTGTACAAAGTACCCTGCATTATAGCCCACATTTGCTTTGGTGAATTTAGAATCCTGTCAATTGCTATGCTCCTTATATATGAAACCACACTATTTACATTTCCTTGCAGAGTTCCTGAGGTAGTTCCTCCCGTACCACCTCCGGTATTACCGCCGCTTACACCACTTTGAACAATTGGCGGTGCAGGTGGAAATTTTATTATATTAATATTAACCATATTTCCGCTGTTATCAATTCCATAAACCACGTAGCCTGTACTATAAATAACTGCAACTACATCACCTGTAAAGTTCTTGCCGCTGGGAAGTGCCGTAATTACTGCATTGTTATCGGCAGGCAGAGAATCTATACTGTTGCAGCCTAATACTACAGATGCCGAGGTTGAATTATTGGACGCTGCACTTGATGCAGAATAATTAATTGAACTTATATAGTTGAAAGGATTCTGAATTGTATTGCTTGCAGAAAAATATTCCGTCATTGCATCCCCAATTATCTTAAGTAACCCAGTAAGAACAGCAGTGGATGTACTGCCGCTGTTTATAGAGGTAGCGTATGCTATACTATCCTTTCCTGAACGGTTCTCAAGGTATGATCGTACCAAAAGCGTATTGGCGGCAACACTCTGATTCTTTGACTCAGTCTTCACACTGCCAACATTAGGTATTACCACAACAGATAATATTGCTATAACAGATAATGCTATCATCAGTTCAATCAATGTAAATCCTTTCTTATTCCTCATATTTATCACTCCATTAGACTATTCAATGTCTCTTTATAAATAATTTATTTAGTTATTACTTGTTACATGCTTGTCACATTTCAACATTTTTTGTCACTCCATATATACTATTATACAATATCCCTTAAGTGTTTGAAACTATGACTTATAAAACATTTTATGTGTGAAAAATTCACCCGCTTAAACTTGGAACTTTCATAATTGATAACAGTCATACCAGATGTTAAATATAAAAATATCAAGCAAAAGATATTGCTACTTTTTGTATAACGCAGACAATAAAAAGTTCTCTGCTTCAGCTATTAGTTTATATATTTCCCATATAATCCAGTTAGTTCTACGGATAGGTAAAAGGATAGTGCTGGTGAAAAACCTCCATCAAAACTTCTCAATTATAACATTGGCATGTACATAATCCGATGATATAATGAGTAAATATGATTTATACTATTCCGGTTAAATTATAGAATAATCAGAAGTTTGGTGGGATTTATGAATAATAGAAATGAAAGCAGAACTAATCTCCGTAGTTCTTCACGGCTTCTCCATAAGTTTAAAAGTTCCTGGAAGAGTGACAGCACAGCGCTTCTCTTTGCATATGAAGGTGTACTGATCGCTCTTATTAATAACTTAATAAATAACAACAATAATCTTTTTGCAACGAGACTTGGGGCTACAGATTTTCAATTGACCCTTGTCATTGCACTTCCTCAGCTTGTAGGTATACTGGTGCTTCTCCCTGGTGGA
>JAUZPH010000181.1 GCA_030706065.1 Bacillota bacterium
AGCCTTTGCTGCCCTTGGCACCTTCCTTATACTTAATGTAATGAAGTTGTTCATACCTCTGAGGACTGCTGAAAGTGATGAAGTTATCGGCCTTGACTTGTCCCTACATGGTGAGGAAGCCTATAACGGTGTCGGAGTATAAACCACTCATTATTACCAATTATATATGGAATCTTATGCCCTCTTATGGTATTATAATTATATAATACATAAGGGGGTACTTTTATGGATAAAAAAATTACCAAGATCGAAATCGTAACCCGCCCTGAAAAGTTTGAAGAATTAAAGGAAGAATTGAACAAGATAGGTATAACCGGGATGACTGTCATAAATGTACTTGGTTGTGGAGCACAGAAGGGATATAAGGAATTTTACCGCGGTGTAGAGGTCCAAATCAATCTCCTCCACAAGATAAAGGTTGAAATAGTAGTCTCTGAAGTGCCGGTGGACCTGGTTGTCGAGACTGCTACCAGAGTTCTCAGAACGGGTAAGATAGGTGACGGAAAGATATTCATCTATGATGTTACAAATGTAATACGAGTAAGGACCGGCGAAGAGGGCTGGGATGCTCTGCAGGATCATGAATAAAATATTTGTCCCGGAGCTCTATAACTGATAAAAACCGCAGAATCTCCTGAATTAAATGGAGGCTGCGGTTTACTTTATTTGCCATTAATTTTACCATAGAATGCAGCTATATTCAGATATGATAAAAACAAGCAGTCCACTTAGCCATTTAAATGGAGCCAAAATTAAAGTGCCGTAAAACACAGGTTTTACGACACTTTTAAACATTTTAACTATATTCTACAGATTTCTAATTGCTAATAACACGAAGTTTAAAATAAACAAACCTGTGAAGAAATAAATTATTGGATGGATATTCTTTGTTTCTTTTTTAAGAATACTGATAATAACATAGCTTATAAAGCCGAAGGCAATACCTGTTGTTATGCTGTACGTAAACGGCATAAGAGCAATAGTGAGGAACGCAACTGCTGCAACGCTGAAGTCCTTCCAGTCTATTTCACCAACAGAGGACATCATGAGAATACCAACAACTACAAGGGCAGGTGCCGTTGCAACTCCCGGAACCATACCAATTACAGGAGAAAGAATTAGGCATACAAGGAACATAGCTGCGGTTACAACTGAAGTCAAGCCTGTTCTACCGCCCACAGCAATACCTGCGGAACTTTCAACGTAAGTAGTGGTGTTGGATGTACCCACAAATGCTCCTACAATTGTTGCACTGAGGTCGGCAAACAAAGCCTTATCCAAACGTGACTTAATACCCTTGCCTTCAAGCATTAGCTTCTCATCTTCTGCATCAAAGATGCCTGCACGGCGGCCTGTACCGATGAATGTTCCTAATGCATCAAAAATGTCTGTTAGAATGAAAGCGATCATTGCAGTGAGTGCCAGGAGGAATTTGCTGCCGTTTGCAAAGAGACCGGCAAAGTCCATTTTAAATGCTGTATCTTGAACTTGTGCAATAGATTTTCCGATGCCGCTTATCGAAACATTAGCCGATGAGAAAAATTCATGTGCGTTTGTTCCAGGTAAATTGAATGCGCTCGGTGCAACACCGAAGATACCAATTTCGATGAAGCAGAGAGCAGTTATTGAAGCAATACCGATTAAAATTGCCCCTCTGACTCTTAAAACCATGAGAATAAGTATCAAAACAATTCCTATAAGCGCTAATTGTACAGACGGACTGGAGAAGTTAACCATTGCCGGAACAGCTGATGAACTTGCAACAACAGTTGCATCTGCCGGAGTCTTACCAAAGAATTGGTATGTACCGGGGTCACTTGTGAATTTCAAAAGACCGCAGTCCTTAATTCCTATATATGCGATGAAAAGGCCGATACCGCCACCGATAGCCTTTTGTAAAACCGGCGGCAAAGAACGGATAATCATTTTACGAAGTCCTGTCACAGTGATGATAATATTTACAACACCACAGATAAATACCATTGCTAAAGCTTCCTGCCACCTAAAACCCATAATTTGACATACAGTAAAGGTGAAGAAGGCGTTTAGTCCCATACCGGGAGCCAGTGCATAAGGCACGTTGGCAAAAAGAGCCATAACAAGTGTACCCACAACGGCGGATATAATTGTTGCAACGAAGATACCTTGTGGGTTAAATGGATTGTCAGCAGTTCCTGCTAATTTCAAAATGTTCGGATTGACAAAAATGATATATGCCATAGTAAAGAATGTTGTAAGTCCGGCTAGGATTTCCGTTCGTACGTTAGTACCGTACTGCTTTAACTTAAAAAACTTTTCCATTGATATACCTCCTGTTTTTTTATATTTTTTAACTTTCGCGTCCTTTGTATTCCCGAATTATAAAAAAAATAAAACTCCCCGATAATACCAGGGAGTTTATAAACACGTAGATATATTCACAAACGCCCATAGTCAGACAATTTACGGCTGTCCGGTAGAAACACTTGAACCATATTTCCAAGCATATACGGGTAATATATTTTATATTTTTTTCAACTGTTGAGAATTACTTGTCCACATGCAAATAATATAACATTTTGATACAAATTGCAACATATTTCATCCTAATTGACGAACTTCTTTTAAATTTATTCTATTATTATTCATATATTCTACTTTCTCAATTTACTCTTTGTAACTTCCCTTTCCTTAACAACATTACATAATACCCTGCAACAACCAGCATGAAAATCAAAAGGGACGGAATGCCATATAATACTTTCAAATCCGGCCTGCTGAAAACATATTGAATGTCAACCTTTAAAATATTTTTTATTATGATAACATTAACAGCTTCGCACAGAAACTCCAGAATAACGGTAATGATTGACACCTGAATTGCCTGAACTATTTCAAGCTTGTTGATAACAACATATAATACAATTAAACCGATCAAGGCCATTATTGTGTTTATTCCAAGTTGAATTGGCAGCAGCCTTATCAAATATACTATGACTGTGTAAATTGTTGCGGTTAAAAAATATCTCTTCCAATCAATCCTCTTACCGGCAAAGGTATATGCAGCCAATACAAAAAGCAATCCCTCCGGCACTCCTCTCGCAAATAACTCAAGTACAGCTAGCTTAAGCATAGTCATTCTTTCCTTTCAACCCAGATTAATTTCTATACTACTTTAATAATGAACACAAATTATATTTCGACATATTTATACTCATTATATCATTTTCCAACATATATAGCCAATACAAAAGCTCCAATTATAATAAATTTCCGCATCTATAATAAACCCAATAGTTAATTTGCAAAGATATCCTTTCCCGAAGCTTAGCTTGAAATATATTATGCATATTGCTGCAAAAAAACAAAAGCCCGGCTTAAGCCGAACTTAAATTTGTATATGGTGGAGATAAGGGGATTCGAACCCCTGACCTTCTACATGCGAAGCAGACGCGCTCCCAGCTGCGCTATACCCCCAAAAGAAAAATGGGGAATATAGGGCTCGAACCTACGACCTCTACGATGTGAACGTAGCGCTCTGACCAGCTGAGCTAATTCCCCTTCAATTAATAATTATAATCCTGCATTTCGAAAAATTCAAGTTATTTATAATTTTTCCCATTGGACAGAATTTTAAACACGCATAGGCTGTTTCTTCAATTTGAAGTGTCGTTGTATGCCCTGTTAAACAGCATAATATATTCATCCTTTGTTATAGCTCTCGGATTACTTTCATTTGATCCATTTTTTACGGACATATCCGCTAAAAGTTCAAAATCATTACAGTTGACATTTAAGGATTTTATTCCAGGAAGCCCAATTTCCTTTGATAGATTTTTTATATGTTCTATCCCCATCACCGCTGCCTTGTTATCATCTTTTTCAGCTATACCCATAGCCCTGGCTATCCTGGCATATTTGGCTTCTGCCGCCGGCAGGCTGTACTCCATGACATAAGGGAGCAATATGGCGTTGCACATGCCGTGGGGAGCATCATAAATACTTCCTAGTGCCTCAGCCATACAATGCACCGAAGCTACGTCGGCGTGGCTGAAAGACAATCCTGCAAGGAGGCTTCCCATCATCATCCTGTCTCTTGCCTCAAGATTCCGGCCATTTTTTACCGCTTCCACTATACTTCCGGCTATAAATTCAACGGCATACAACCCCACTGCTTCAGCTATTGGTTCAGTGCAATTGGCTGTATAACCTTCTATTGCATGGGTAAGGGCGTCTATACCTGTTGCTGCAGTGATAATGGGTGGAACCGATAATGTAAGCTCAGGATCGATTATAGCCGTTTTTGCAGCTATTGCAGTGCTCTTTATAGTGAATTTGAATTTCTCCCTTGTATCAGTTATAACTGAAGAAAAAGTTACCTCACTGCCTGTTCCTGAAGTTGTAGGAATTGTTATCAGCGGCAGGCAGTCATCCTTGATTTTCCCCTTGCCTTGATAATCTCTTGCTTTTCCTCCCTGTTTCGCCAGCACTGCAACAGCTTTTGCCGCATCTATCGGACTCCCTCCTCCAAAGGCAACAATAGTATCTATTGCCTCCTCTCTGGCCTTTTCAGCACAGGCTTCAATGTTGTAGTCCTTCGGATTCGCCTCAATCTCATCATAAATTAAAAAGGCTATGCTTTCTCCTTGAATAATCTCTGTAACCTTTCTTACCATTCCGGCATTTACAAGGCCTTTATCGGTGATGACCATCACCTTTTTTGCCTTCAGCAATCTCAATTCTTCTCCCAATACAGAAAGAATACCCGCCCCATATCTTATCTTTGTCGGCAGTAAAAAATCAAAAGACTTTAACATTTTTTATCCCCCTTCTTATCACAGGTTTCCTGTGTTCTACCAGATATAATTCCTTTCAGCCTCTCTTTTGAGGTCTTCTCTGAAATTCGGGTGAGCTATATTTATGAGCTCTCTTACTCTTTCTCTTATACTCCGTCCTCTCAGAGATGCCACTCCGTATTCCGTAACTACATAGTCCACATCGTTCCTAGACAAGGATACCACTGCACCTGTACTGGGGAAGGGGACAATAGTTGAAATGCTTTCTCCCTTTGCTGTTGAATATAGTGCAATTATGGATTTACCGCCAAAACTATTTTGGGCCCCTATAGCCGTATCTGCCTGTCCGCCGGTTCCGCTGTATTGAGTAAAGCCTATGGATTCAGAACAGCACTGCCCAGTCAAATCCACCTGCATCGATGTGTTTATGGAGACCATCTTATAGTTTTGCCCAATTATGTATGGATCGTTGGTATAAGAGGCACTTTTGAACTCCACACAGAGATTATTGTCAACAAAATCATAAAGCTTTTTTGTCCCAAGTGCGAAAGAGGCTGTAAACTTGTTCTTATTTATGGTTTTTCTCCTGTTTGTAACTACACCCAGGTTATAAAGGTCTACAATGCCGTCTGTAAACATCTCGGTATGTACACCTAGATCCCTTTTGTTTTCCAGAGACTTTGCAACAGCGTTTGGAATACCTCCTATACCCAACTGAAGGGTAGAACCGTCTTCAATAAGTTCTGCTATGTAATTTCCTATCACAAGATCTTTTTCACTTGGTTCCACTACCGGAAGTTCGATAACTGGTGTGTTATGTTCATATATGAAATCCGCCTCGCTGACATGGACTGCAGTATCTCCATAGGTTCTCGGAAGATTTTGATTAACCTCCAAAATTACCATGTCTGCATTCTCAAGATATTCCCTTTCATATGAAACAGACAGTGACAGGGAAAAATATCCATGATTGTCCATTGGAGATACTGAACCTACAAAAATATTCGGTTTTTTGTAATCCAATCTTTTCTTTGCAGCCAGATGAAGATGGCTTGGAATAAGGGATGCAGTTCCAAACTTATGGCCGCCCCTTGCAAGTCCGCTGTAAAACCATGTTTCATTGAGGAAGTGTCCCCGCATGTCAGGATTTGAACAGAACTCATAATTCCCCATATTCAGGCATGTAATCACAGATACATTTTCCACCCTGCCCTTTGCCTTATGAAGATTAGATAAAAATCCCGCGGCCTCCGCCCCACCGAGTCCTACAGCAATTTCATCATCAGACTTTACCTTCCTTACTGCATCATCCAAACTGATCAGTTTACTCTTATAGAGTTCTTTAATGTCCATAAATAGCCCCCTTCTGTTCTTAAATTTAGTTTTAGATTTCTATTTTTATATATTATACTATTTGCAGTAAATTCTAACAAGAAATTTGACAGCCTATCATTATCAGAATTATCAGCAATCTTCCAAGGATATAAAATAAGCCCGGAATAATCCGGGCATCTTGATACTAACCTTATCATATGCATCTCTTACGGCAACTTCCCCACCTATAAGCAATAGCATTTTAAAAAATGGTGGGGAATATAGGGCTCGAACCTACGACCTCTACGATGTCAACGTAACGCTCTAACCAGCTGAGCTAATTCCCCGTTATGTCATAATTATAGAGTCTTGGTGCATAAAAATCAAGCGGCTGTAGTTATTTTTTTATAAAAATATTATCAGGAGCATATATAATATTGATTTGGCCGTATTTTGCTGAATATGCTCCGAGATACTGGGGCTTGTCTCCATCAATTTCTGCGCCTTTCATTTCACCGGACACTATATTTTCCGCTGTGATACGGGTATCTATAATATACTGTATATCCGGCTTCTGCTCCATCAGGCAGTCATGTCCCAGCAACACTTTCAACTGGTTCAAGCCTTCTATTTGTTTTTCAAATCTTTTAATCTCTATAACATATTCTTCCATAGAGGTACTGTGATCCAACTGCATCCACAGTTCTCCGGAACCGATGCTGTCGCTGGCGAAGAGATACTGTCTTTCACGATCAAGGATTACTATGGAGCCGTATGTATGCCCCGGAAAGGCTATAATTTCTAATTTATATCCTCCAAGATCAAATACTTCTCCACCCTGAAGGTCAATAAATTTTGATGTGTCCAAATGCTTTAATCCCGGACCCGAGTTGACTACGCTGACATCACTGTGAGACATGTAAACCTTGTCAAATTGGTCAGCACACATAATGTGATCCACATGGCCATGGGTAATGATTACTTCTATTGGCTTATTTGTCAAAGTCTTTACATACCCTGCGAGATCATCCCTGCTGAGACCTGCATCGATAAGCACTGCCTTTTCGCTGCCTTCTACAAGATACATGTTGACAAAGGGGCTCGTACCATCAGGACTGTCGATTATA
>JAUZPH010000182.1 GCA_030706065.1 Bacillota bacterium
TGTTTATGAAATCCTCGAATACCGCCGTATAGGGCTCTATTCTGAAGTCCTTAAGCTCTTCTTCATCATACAGATATACTTCATCTACTCCATAGTGGAGCAATTCATCTGCCTTATCCTTTATATTGTGTCCCATAAATACACAGTACACGGGATGGTTTACCTTGGCTGCAAGTTCCTTGGCCTTGCCGATGAGTTCAAAAGTTACAGGGTGGATCTCACCTTCAACGTGGTCTACGTAGACTGCCACGCCTTTCCAAAGACTCTTGTCTACCTGCTTGACTTCTTCCTCAACATATTCCACTGCACCTGCAGGTCCTTTTTTAACACAAAGCCTGCACATCTTGCAGCTTGCATTGATTTCAAGCTTGCCGCCGTTGTTCTCCATGGCGCCAAAGGGGCATATTTTCACCAGTTCATCAATATTGGTTATCTTATCCTGATTTACTACCAGTTTTGCCATTTTAATTCCTCCCTGCTTTAAACAAACTTTAAGCTCTTAAGCTTGTTTGCAATCTTTTCCGACAGTTCTTCACCACTGCCCGCCCATGTTTCTCTGTCCGTATTGACTTCCGGTGGGAATATTCTCTCAACCTGAGTCGGAGAACCATTCAGTCCGTATCTCTTTTCATTTTTATCCTGAAGGTCATTTAATCCAAACATCTTTATCTCTCTGTCCTTTGTTGCCAGCTTTTTTCTGTAAGAGGGCAGCCTTGGCTGGAAGATATCCTTTTCTACAGTTATAAGGCAAGGATATTTGATTTCTGCTACCTCTATAGTGTCCGGCATATCCATTTCGACTACTATGGCGCCTTCCTTTAATTCAACAAGCCTTCTGACATTGGCAACATGAGGTATTCCGAGATACTCTGCCATTTCAGGCCCTACTTGTGCGGTATCGCCGTCGGTAGTCTGTTTTCCGCATATTATGAGGTCTACCTCTCCCATCATCCTCACACCCTGGGATATTGTATAAGATGTAGCCAGAACGTCTGCTCCGGCAAACTTTCTGTCCGAAATCAGTGCACCTTCATCTGCCCCCATCATATATGCCTCTTTGATTATATCTTTTGCCTGGGGAGGCCCCATGCTTATAACCTTTACTGTTCCTCCCTGCTGCTCCTTTATCTTGAGTGCCGTCTCAAGAGCATATAAATCATAAGGATTCATCTTTGAATCTACGCCGTCTCTTTTTAATACACCTGTAACAGGGTCTACCTGAACATTTGATGTCCCCGGCACCTGTTTTATACATACCAATATTTCCATAATGTTCCCTCCTAAGCTTTATCATAAATGTTTATTATTTTGTATTTACTTTTTTTCAAATTAATACGTTTACATCATCAGGCTGCCAATATAAACCATTACTCCCAGAATCGCAACATATGCCAGACAGAATTTCAAAGTCTTTATGAATATCTTACCTTCCTGTCCAATTAGTCCCGTAGCTGCTGTAGCAACGGCTATACTCTGAGGTGATATCATTTTTCCAGCAGTAGCTCCGCAGGTATTGGCTGCCGCCAGCCAGTACTGGTTGACTCCAAGAGATTTGGCTGCTTCCACCTGAAGGCCTCCAAACAGAACGTTTGCAGAGGTATCACTGCCGGTTACAAAGGTGCCAAGGGCTCCGATTATTGGAGAGATGAAGGGATAGAAGCCTCCTGTAACTGCTACAAGCACTACTGCTATACTCTTTATCATTCCGCTGTAGCCCATTACCTTTGCCAGTGCTACTATGGCAACTATGGTTACTGCGGATTTACTCATCTGTTTTGCCGTCTTAACAAGAATTTTTGCTATGATGCCAAGCTTTTGTCCCTGAAGCAGTCCACCTATAAAGGCTGCCATTATAATCAAGGTTCCCGGAGTAGCAATCCATGAGAAGGTATAAGCCTTGGCTCCGGCTCCATGGTATATCTTTACCGAGGTACTTACTTTCGATAAAACGTTTGCAATTGAAGGGAAAAGTGAACTTGTTCCTATTATAAACACAAGAACCAGAATGAAGGGCAGCCAGGCCATGAAGCCTTGCTTTAAAGTAATCATTTCGCCATTCTTTGAGGTTTTTTCCTTATAGAATACCTTGGCAATTATAATCGTTACAGCCATACTGCATACGGAGCCCAACACTGCAGGAAGCTCTGCTCCCATGTACTTGGCCACGAAAATTTGAGGAAGTGCAAAGGCCAATCCGGAGGCCAGGGTTATTCCGAATACTCCTTTTATACCTTTTATGCTCTTTTCATTCAGTATGACTAATACGAAGGGTACAACTACAATAAAGAGGAATAATAATATTGCCACATCAAAGCTCAATTTTTCTACGCCGAGGTTTACAAGCTTTGCCAGTGAGGTTACCGGAAGGCCTATAGCACCGAAAGCCGTTGGAGTAGTATTCGCTATCAGGCATATAATTGCTGCAAATACCGGTTCAAAGCCTAAAGCTGCCATTATGCCGGCTGGTATTGCAACTGCTGTTCCAAAGCCTGCTATCGCTTCGAGGAACCCGCCGAAGCCCCAGGCTAAAATTAATATCAATATTCTTTTATCCGTTGTAATGCTTGTCATCATCTTCTTTATAACATCCATACTGCCTGTATGCAGTGAAAGATTATAGGTAAATACTGCGGCAATGATAACAAGTACTATTGGCCATAGTGCCATTGCAGAACCCTCAAGGAAGGCCGTGGTTACCGAAAGCATCGGCATCTTCCAAACAACAGCTGCCAGTATCATGGTAAGCAGCAGGGTTATAGGGGTTGTCTTATGCCCCGGCATTTTTAGTACACCCAAAGATATCATAAGCCAGACAATCGGTATTAGAGCAATGAAGAAAAGTAGATATTGGTTCATTTAATACTTCCTCCTTTGGTAGGGTGGCCTTACCAATATATTTAATTGGTATGACCAATCCTTATTAACGCCATATTATCATAATTGTTCGAACATTTCTACAATAGTTATTTTATTAACGACCGAATTACTACAACCGGTTACACGGAAAACAGCTTTGCAATAACGTTTACATGCTCAAAAAATTTTTTCGTTTTTTCTACCACTGCCTTTCTCATATAAATTCTTGTTATTCTTTTAACATTTAATTATATAACCAGCTTCGACAACAATTTAACTTGTTTATATATATATAATCTGACCGTTGAATAGTATAAAGCTCAAATAAAAAAAGACACCTCATGTGTCTTTTTCATCTTTCTTATTCTTGTCACCGGGATTATCGTAGGTATCGTGCATCAGTTCTCCAAAGCCCAACTGTTCCACGGACCTTTGGTATTCCGGTGCGGATACAAAAGTGCTCGCCACTTCAACGATAGGATTCTTGTCTTCTTCACGTTCACCCTTTTTCATTCTGAATCACCTCAGTATTAGATTGTGACCAGTCAGAAAAAAATATACAGTGATCAGCCATTTCTCAGAATTCATTCCTATAGTACTGCTTGATAAGCCTGAAATGATCTTTTATTGCTTCATAGGCACTATCTCTATCTCTTTCACTTAAAGCCTTATAAATCAACTCGTGCTGTACAGTGAGCTTTGCCCTTGATTCACCGGATAATATTTTCCTTCTAGCATTTTCTATCAGGGAATCAATGAGCTGTGAAATTACCTGGACCACATTAAGTATAAGTAAATTTCTTGACGCCCTGGCAATAGTATAATGGAACTTCCTGTCCAATTGAACATTTCTCTCCTCATTTTCACATTCCTTCATGTCTTCTAGCAGGTTTCTCAGCACTGCCAGCTCACTTTCAGTGATCCTTTCCGCAGCCAGAACAACGGTCTCCAATTCCAAAATCTCTCTAAGCTCTATAATTTCAAAAGGACTGCTCTCCTGAAGCATAAACATCATGGACAGCGGTTCCAACAGGCTTTCCTCAAAGCTCTCTCTAATATAATTGCCCGCTCCCTGCCTGCTCTCAATGAGTCCGATAACCTCCAGGGCTCTCAGAGCCTCCCTTACAGAAGGCCTGCTTACCTGCAGCTGTTCTGCCAGGTCCCTTTCAGTAGGAAGTTTATCTCCTCTTTTCAGAGTGCCGTCACCTATCATCTTCTTTATCTGTTCAACTACCTGTTCATATATTTTTGTACCTTTAACTGGTGTAAACATAAAATCCCCCAAGCTAACTTATACAAGACAAGTTAAATATTATTACTACCTATGGACTACAGATGCGGAAATTTAAACCTTCAAGTATTCGTCTGAGAAAATATCGAATCTTCACCGATTTTTCGAAGGCGATAGATTAAAATATAAATTTCCGCATCTATATAGATGCGGAAATTTATTTCTTAATTTATAGCCAAGGTTTAAATTTCCGCATCTTTAATTATACAATATTTTTTATAAAGAGTGAAAATAATATTGTTCCGTCCTAATTTTACCTCTATACCTATGAAAAATAATCTTCTATTTGGAGAGTCAGGCTTCAAACATATTGATGTTTAACAACATTTTCAATATAATTATAATATAGACGAAAATATTTTTTTGAATACCCCCTAAAAAGACATTTATTGGCGTATATATTAGTGAAAACACTCAGAGAGGTGAAAAAAATGAAAAAGCAGTTAATAGTAATATCTCTAATTTCCTCATTGCTGCTCATGGGTTGTTCGAGCAAAGGGCTTGCGGCAAATTCGCCTTCTGCAAAGGGAAACACTTCAGTAACTGCAGCATCGGGCGGACAAGCTTCTCAGGAAAGTGGGACTACAGTATCCACTATTGAAAAGAAGCGGGCTGATGTGAAGACGGACTTTAAGCCTGTTCAGTCAAATTCGGTACCAAAACTCACTCAGCAGCAAAAATCGCAGCTGGACTCAAAGCTTAATCCTACTCTAAAAAGTATTGACAGTACTTTGAAGTCACTTCAGGACGCACCCGATATAAACCTCAACTCTGTAGGAAACTAAATAACGGATTATTAAAAATCAAGGAGGAAAAAATTATGATGAGTAAAAAAGTAATTGCATTAACCTTATCCTTACTTATGATGTCATCTGTAACAGCTTTTGCAAAGGGTAATGACGGTTCCCACGGTAAAGCTGCACAGGCTGTACAAGCTACACAGTCCAGTAAGCCTCAGAACTTAGTAAAGCAGAATGATGACAAGGACGAAACCGAAAAAGATGATGAGAACGAAGTAGAAACAAGTGATATACAGCAGAATGCTGCTACTGTACAAGCTACAGCCGAAGCTGACAGTCAGCAGAAGGGCAAGGGACTGGAACATAAACAGGCTGCCGAGCAGAACAAGGCCGAAAAGAAACAACAGATAGAAGCTTTCAAGACCGCTATGAAGGCAAAGCATGCCACTATGGCACAGCTCAGACAGCAGATTGCAGCTGTAAGAACTGAGGTTGAACAGAAGAAGGCACAGCTTGCCGGAATAGTTGCAGAGCTTCAGGCTGGAACAAAGACTCTGCCACAAGACATGCTAACTCAGCTGCTTGCTGCAAGTCAGAACATACAGCTGGACGTAACCGAAGTTCAGTTAACCTCTGAAGTACAAACTGAGGCAGCAGACACTCAGGATAAGGTTAAGAAGTCCGATTTCAATAATGCGTTAGCATCGATGGATAAAGTAATAGCCAAGTTCCAGGCAAGACTGGATGCCTTAAAGAAATTAAATTCCGACCTCGATACAGCTTTGAGTGTTGCAAACCTTGCAGCCGCTCCGACAACGACTCCGACAGATAGTACTTCTGCCCCTGCAGATAATACTACAACCGGCAGCACTGCAACAGACAATACTACTCCTACCGGTACTACTACAGACACTACCGGTACAACTGCTGCATCTTCCTCAAGTACCGATTCGTCAGCAACAACAGGCAGTGCTACTTCAACAGATAACGGACAGACAACAGGTACATCAACAACTAACTAAAAATTATTTTTCCACCTCGAGTGTATTGAAGGATTAAACTGTAAACATTAAACTTATGCATGTTGGAAAATCCCGAAGCTTAATCGGGTTTACCGGCATGCATAACTAAAATTTATACCGTTTAACCCTATTATCCACACAGCTTATATCCTTTGAGGAAGCTGTGTGGATATTTTTTATAACAGTTTCTTATCCAAATTATCTTCAGTTATCACTACATAATGGATTATCTTACATAAAATCACTATAACAACCCCTCTAAAATTACTTTCTACCACGTACATATATGTGAAAAAGGAAAATGGAAGGTGAAGATAATGAAAAAGATGATAATAGCAGCAGTACTGCTTTCAGCATTGATATTTACTGGCTGTTCCGGTCAGGGTGCCAAAAGCACCGCCAGCACTACATCCTCATCAAAGCAAAGGGTGGAAGTAAAAACGGATTTCCAGCCTGTGAAACCAAACACCGTACCTGCACTTTCGGAGCAGCAGAAGTCCCAGGTTGATTCAAAGCTGGATTCAACTCTTAAGGATATCGACGGTACTCTGAAATCTCTTCAGGATGCACCTGAAATAGATTTAAATTCATTAGATCAGTAAAGGAGGGATGAAAATGAGAAGCAAAAAAGTACTTTCACTGACACTAGCTTTACTCATCATATCAACAACAACTGCTTTTGCAAAGGGAAATGATAAAGGCCAGGCAAAGGGAAAATCCGACTCAAAGGTTGTACAACAGGATAAGGTTTCAACAGGCGAGGCTAAAAAGCAGGAGGCACAACAAAAGAAAGCCGATAAAAAGGATCAGATTGAAGCTTTCAAAACTGGAATGAGAGAAAAACATGCTGCGATGAAGGATCTTAAGGATCAGATTAAGACTCTTAAAGACCAGATACAGCAGGAAAGACAGCAGTTGGAGAAAATCCTTGCCCAGTTGAAGTCAGGGGAGAAGACTTTACCGCCGGATATGCTGACACAGCTGATGACGGCAGCAGACAACCTCAAGCTGGATGTTGAAGACGTTAAAGACACTGTTGAAGTTGACTCCGAGGTGAAGGATACCCAGGAAAAGGTTGAAAAGCAGGACTTCAACAACGCACTGGCATCAATGGATAAGGTTATTGCAAAATTTCAGCACAGATTAGATGCCTTAAAACAGCTGAAGGCGGACCTGGATGCAGCTTTGGCTATTGTAAATAATGCTGCTGCACCGGCTCCGGGTACCACTTCTCCGGCTACATCAGAACCTGCAGCCACCGGTGAA
>JAUZPH010000183.1 GCA_030706065.1 Bacillota bacterium
AATAAACCTTGTCAATGGATTTAGTCCCTATATAAGGCGGGTTCCCTATAACTATATTAAATTTATCTTCCAGGTCTTCTGTAATGAAATCCTTCCTCATCATATTGTCTTTTTCAATATACCCCGATAATAAAAACAACTCAATTGACAGTATCTTCAAGGACGTACTATCTATGTCAACTCCAAATAAATTATTTTTCACAATATGCTCAGCAATATTATCCATGTTCAGATTAAGGCCTGTAGTGCTGTTTATTGTCTGAAGGTTTTGCATATATATGTTTTTCAGATATTTAAAAAGAGGCAGAAGTATATGTCCGCAGCCACAGCTTGGATCCAATATCCTTAAAAACGGATTTCGTAAAACTTCCTCCTCGTAAACAGTCCCTTTTATCATATATGAAGCGATAGCCTCAGGTGTATATACTACTCCTTCCTCCTTTGCCTTGATGTTCTGGTAATAATAGTCTCCCAAAAAATCCTCATCCTTAAGCCCCAAGAAATATTTACATCTTTTAATCATTAACAATTTACATATACTATCCGTAGGTTCAAATAGAGACTGGTATAGTTCATCAATTAAATTTAAAAATTCCAAAGCTATCTTCTCCTATGTATCATCATCAAATTCAAGTTAAAAGGATATCTATTAGTATAGCACAGAATCGGAGGAAGAAAAATATGAAGAAAAAGTTACTGTCTTTATTGCTGTCATTTTCAATGCTTTCATCCTTCACCAGCAGTTATGCAATGCCTGGCAGGAGTATAAGTGCTTTCACAGCCTGTAAGTACACCGGCAGGGATAATAATGACATGAAGGTTCTTACTGTTGATGACGAACTTGAAGAGCCAGTCAAATGCACAGAAGAAAATCTAAAGTACCGCAAGAACAAGAACTTGTTTGTCAATTTCCATAGTACTTTCTATAATACAAAAGAATTATCCTGGTTCTTCAAGCCTAACAACCGGGGCCTTACCCCGGAGGAGCCACCGGAGGTTTTAAAGCTGCTTAAAGAGAATTCCGGATATTATGTAGGGAATACCGATGAGAAGGAATTATATCTCACCTTCGATGAGGGTTATGAGAATGGATTCACTGGTAAAATCCTTGACGTTCTGAAAAAACATAATGTGAAAGCTGCTTTTTTTGTTGTTGAACCCTACTTGGAAAGGAACAGGCTACTTATAAAGAGGATGGTTGATGAAGGTCATCTTGTATGCAACCACTCCGCTCACCATCCTTCCATGGCAAAGGTAACGGATTTTGAGAAATTCAAGAAGGAATTAGCAGAAGTGGAGGAGGATTATAAAGAAATTACAAACAAAGATATGCCTAAGTTCTTCAGGCCTCCAATGGGCCGATTCAGTGAATTGTCTCTGCATTATACCAAGGAACTTGGTTATAAGACAGTTTTCTGGAGCCTGGCCCACTATGATTGGGATGTGAAGAAGCAGCCAAATCCGGAAGAAGCAAAGAAACTTCTCTTGAAGAGGACCCATAACGGATCGATTATACTGCTTCATGCTGTTTCTAAAACAAATACAGAAATATTGGATGATCTTATCACCTCCTGGAAAACCGGTGGCTATACTCTTAAATCCCTTGATCAACTGCCTCAGTAGAAAAAAGCTTGTGAAATACAAGCTTTTTTCATTAAATCTTGGAATATACCATTTCCATTATTCTATCTTTGCAGGCTTTTGACTTTTCCAAAAAACCTCTGCACTCTTCTTTAATTTCATCATTATCGCCGCTTAAAAATTTCAAGTTGACCATGACATTCAATATACAGCTTTCCGCTGCGCCATGAGCCAATATTGCCGAAACTCCGGCGTCTGAAATGACATTCTTGTTCCCATACAATGCCGCCGCTTCTATGGAATTATACAAGCCCAATACTTCCTTTGCCAGATTATATGGGACCAGCATGGAGTTACTCAGGCCCTCCTGTATTTTCATATCCCTCAAACGTATTTCATCTTCGCTGGATTTTGGAAGCTTATATGCCTCCATAAGGCTTGAAAAAGCTTCCCCATCCCTTGTCATGAACTCCTGAAAATCAATGATTTTCTCTTTGCAATCCTCCAGGCACTGCCTCACATGAGATTTTATTTCATCATCCATCGCCTCAAAGCTTTTTTTACCAATGGTCAGGTTAAAAACCATGCTGCTTAAGGCTCCGGATAATGCCGCCGTGAGCGCCGCCGCCCCTCCGCCTCCAGGCACAGGGCTGTCGGAAGCAAGCTTTTGAATAAACTCATATACCCTGTCATTTTTAAAATCCATTTGTATCTCCCCCTATAATATAAAAATCTTCAACTATGATTATTATAATGTTTACAGATTGACCCTTCAACAAAAATATAAAGGCCGACTGTCTCCTGCACAGTCAGCCTGCATTTCAATGCTGATAAGGTGAATCCCATCTGTTGTGAAATATATAATCCTTTTTATCCTTTTCTGGAAGATGAGCTTCTTTTTCCAGTGTTACACCTATAGGAGTCATGGCTACTACTCTATAGGTTTCAGGGATACCCAATACACCCCTGACTCTGTCCTCATCTAGAGCACCTATCCAACAGGTTCCATAACCTTCTGCGGTGGCAGCTAGGATTAAATGTTCCATGGCTATAGCACTGTCCACAAGGTAAAAATCCTTGTCATCCATATTGCCTGAAAGATTTGGATCTCCCACCATAACTGCAACCACCGGTGCAGTTACTACTGCAGAAGCTGCCGAAGCTCCTCGATTTCTGACTGTCTCCGCAAGACTCTTTTTCTCCTGTAAATCATCAATCATTACCAATTTATAGGACGTATTGTTTTTCCAGGAAGGTGACATCATAGTGGCATGCACTATTCTTTCGAGCTTTGTATTGTCCACCGGATCCGATTTAAAGCTTTTGATACTTTTCCTCGCATTAATAACCTCATAGAATTCCATAAAACCACTCTCCCACATGATAATCTCATGAATATTATGTGGGAGAGTGGCATAATTTATTCGATTCACCCATATCCTTATTGTTTAAGAAAGCCGCTGACCTTTGACAAGTCAGGATTGTTTATATCCGCTTTTAACCCCTCACTATATATCTTGAACAAGTTAAGCGGCTCCCTCCTTAAAGTTATTCTTCCCATTGCCTCCAGCAAAAGATAGAGTGAGAATATGACCTTATGATGAATAGCTGCGTTTCTTCTCATAAATATTATTCTGTTCCTGTTTAAGAAATAATAACTTAAACCTTTGTACTTGGAGATGGTAGCGGATCTTTTGTGATATATTAAGCTGTCCTTCAAGCATATGAGCTTATAGCCTGCCCGCTTTGCAGTTAAACAGAACTCTGTCTCCTCATAGAACAAAAAGTAAAGCTCAGGTATAAAGCCAATATTGTCAAAAACCTCTTTTCGGGCGACAAAACAGGCACCTCCAAGGTAATCTACCTCATAAGTCTTTCCATTAACGGATTCATAAGGCTTATTCTTTTTCTTGGCCATTGCCAGCCCTGTAAAAAGGTTTATATTTGCCCCCATGGACTGTATCTTGGTTCTATTCTCAAAGTCACATATACAAGGGCCGCAGATGCCAACCTTCCTATTCTTCTCCATATAATCTATTATTATATTCAAAAAGTCTTTTTTAACCTCAACATCATTATTTAGAACACATATATACTCAGCTCCATTACTAATGCCATACTGGATTCCTACATTATTTCCCCTGGCATATCCCAAGTTGTCACTGTTTTCAATCAATATGAAATCCCCTGCCCGTTTTTTTAAAATATCGACGGAACCATCTTGAGAATTATTATCTATTACCACTACTTTATAATTCTCATACTCTACATCTCTGACACTATCTATGCATCTGAGCGTTTCATCAAAGGAGTTGAAATTCAATATTATAATATATACCAAAGGCTTTTTTCCCATCTTCATTCTCCATCGCCAACTATTTTTTCATATAAATCTTTCACTATTACGTCCCAATTGAAATTTTCTTTTGTATAAGTTATATTCCTATAGCAAATATCCTCTACTTCAGACCTCTGAGTGTATTCTTCAAGTACCTTAGCCAAGCCTTCAATGTCCTCATCCTCCACAATCCTGCCGCCTTCCATGACAAATTCCCTAGCTATACCGACATTGGTAGATATAATGACATTACCACAGGCCGCAGCCTCCATCAATGCTATGCCAAAGCTTTCAAAGCGGGAAGTAAGGCAAAAGATCTTTGACTCCTTATATACTTCCATCAGTCTTTCCCTGTCATAGATTGGACCCACACACTCCACACCGTTTCCAAGATCCGGACGGTCCGTAATTATTTTGCTCAGAAACTTTTGGAATTCCTCAGTAGTTTCACCCACCAGCTTCAACTTCCAATGGCTGTTTTCCGCATTCTTCATCCGTATAAAAGCCTCTACGAGCATTTCACTGTTCTTTTCCTTTGAGCCTATCCTTCCTACCTGCAAAATAATGTCTTTCTTGTCTTTAAAACTTATTTCATCTGCATTCAAGTGATCATAATCCATACCGTTTGGGGTATAATGTATTTTCATCGAAAAATCCGGCAGTATGTATTTCAGTTCCTCAAACAGCCTTCTCTGTTCTACTCCTATTATATCGACCTTTTTGAAAAAGTATTTAAAAAGCCTGCCCTTAACACTGCCAAGTTTCCTTATCTTATCCAGCAATTCTTCTGTACAATCCAATTTCAAAAATAACTTTCCCTTTTTATTGTAATGCTTGTAAACTGCAGTATAGATTATGCTTCTTAATGTAACGTGAAACAACTGAAGCACATCAATGTGTCTGCTGTTTTTCTTCAAATATGCTGCTCCATCCAGAATGTCATTTTTAAATCTGTTATGTAAAAACTCAATATTCAAGCCCTTAAGAATACTGTTTGCATATTCATAGCTGTCGTTATTATAACAAGCCACACTGCTTTCCACACCATAAAGTTTCCACAGCTTATAGGCTATCATCCCCACATCTTTTATAAGATGAACATTTTTCGTCTCTGGATACAAAACACAATACTTCAATATTTTCACCCGGCTTCATATAGTGAAACAACTTCAACAATTAACTTATACATGGTGGAAAATTGCTGAAGATTCAGTATTTTGACACATGTATAAGTTAAGTTTTCGTAATGTTTCCCTTTAATTATCAATATAATCATTCTTTATCATTATAATGTTAACCCTTCAATCTTTCAACACCCTTGAACAGTATGTATATCCACCATGTGCAAAAAAATAAACTTGCCCGATAACCCGTTAATGATTCGGGAATTTCGAACAAGTTTATAATTCGTTTCTACAGATGCGGAAATTTAAACCTTAAAGTATTCGTCTGAGAAAATATCGAATCTTCATCGATTTTTCGAAGGCGATAGATTAAAATATAAATTTCCGCAGCTATATAAGGATATCTGCTTACTTATTCAGAACCTCGTTGTACAGGTCTTTGAACCTAACATCGTCTCTTAGGGTTAAGAGATATTCCATGAAGGGGTGTTTCAATTCTTCCCGCTTCAGGGCATACTCTACACTGGCCTGAAGGAATCCAAGCTTATCTCCTACATCATATCTCCTTCCTTCAAAATTATAGGCATACATGGCCTCATAGTTTATCAGGGTCTTCAATGCATCGGTAAGCTGAATCTCTCCACCTTTTCCAGGCTTTGTATTACTTAATATTTCAAATATTTGAGGAGTAATTATGTACCTTCCCAGAATGGCTATATTGGAAGGGGATTCTTCTACCTTCGGTTTCTCAACCAGGTCTTTAACCTTGTAAACCCTATCCTCTATATGCATGCCTTTTACTATACCATACTTTGAAACCTCTCCCTGCGGTACAGTCTGAACCCCCAATATTGTGGTTTTAAACTCATTGTAACAGTCAATAAGCTGCTTTAGGCATGGTACTTGACTATCTACTACATCATCACCCAGCATTACCGCAAAAGGCTCATTACCAACGAAAGTCTTAGCACAATTTATAGCATGTCCCAACCCCTTAGGTTCCTTTTGCCTTATATAATATATATTGGCCATATTGGATATCTCTCTGGCCATGTTAAGCAGTTCATCCTTGCCGTTGTTTTCAAGTTCGTTTTCCAGTTCAACAGATTTGTCAAAATGGTCCTCTATTGCTCTCTTGTTTCTGCCGGTTATTACAAGTATTTCTTCTATACCTGATGCCACCGCCTCTTCGATTATATATTGAATTGTCGGCTTATCAACAATAGGAAGCATCTCTTTCGGTTGAGCCTTGGTTGCTGGTAAAAAACGGGTACCTAACCCTGCCGCAGGTATAACGGCTTTCTTTACTCTCATCACATTAACTCCCTTCCCATACAAGTATATTTATTTTTTTCTAAAAAAGTCAAAAAGACTCTTTTTCTTCTTATTAGATATTATATCCGGCACTTCCACTTCTATTCCATTTACTATTTTCATTTCGTTACCGGATATCCATTTATAAAGGTAGCTGTTGAGAGTTTTAATCCTCTCCAGTCCATCTTTTATATCAGTATTTCTTTTCCCATTATTATGGCCGTCACTGCCGACAATATGAATGAGATTCATACTTATGAGTTTTTCTGCAAACTTCTTTACTTCAGTTCCATATAACCCGGTTAAGCTTCCTGAATTCATTTGAGCAAGATTTCCCTGTTCAATGATATTAATAAGAAGTTCCGGATTTTTCATTATACTTAAGTTTCTTTCCGGATGGGCGAGTACCGGTATCACTCCAAGAAGCCTTAATTCATAAAATATTTTATCGGTGTAAATTGGATAGTGCTGCATAGGCAGTTCTATAAGCATATATTGCTTTCCATTATAACCCCATATTCTGCTCTCTTTATAGAGTTCCGGAAGTTCAGGATTTATATAAACTTCCAGGCCCTGGATCACATTTATTCTTGAGCCCAAGCTGGATTTTAAGGAGTTAAACCTGTTCAAATATTCCTCATGGCTTATTTCATGCTCACTTGTAATAAAATGTGGAGTAACACAAATATACTCCACACCCTGTTCAAGTGAATTATTGATCATATCCATGGTCATATCCATACTGCGGGAACCGTCATCAACCTCCGGCATTACATGAGAATGGAAATCTATCAAATCATCACATCCTTAT